>DATCRN010000118.1:0-3074 GCA_036568945.1 Alphaproteobacteria bacterium
CCCGAAACACAGGATGTTATTCGCGAAACCTATAAGGACAAGAATGATAAGACGCGCTTCCGCTTTAAAGTGCGTGACGGTATTGATGAAGACGCGTTCTTGGAAAAGATTTTGTTCGATCCGATGAAAGCCGTGTTTGTAGCCGAGGCCAATATTACGCGGTATTTGAACACGCTCGATATCGAAGGCCGCAACCCTAATGGCCTTGATGCCTATCTCTTGCATTGGCAAGGCCCCGGTGGCGCGCAGAAATTATTCGATGCGGCAATGGCTGATCCGTCACAACCAGCCTATCTCGTTTTTGCATCCAGCCTGCAATCGAAAATGGTCAGCGGAAATCTGTCGATGTTTGTTGATGAGAATAATCAGCCACGCAGCATCGAAAACATGCTGACCTATATTCAAAGCGACCGCGGCATCGAACCTGTTCCGCTTGGCGACATTAAATCCGATGCACGCTTAAACATCGTGCTCACATCGCACGACGATATCGTTGCCAAAGTAGATGATCGTTATTATGCCGCCTATTTCCCGCAAGGATCGACAGCAAAACCCGAAGTCGCTGCATTAAAAGCCATCGAAGATCTCGCGCCGCAAGATCAAGTTGCCCCACAGCCTGCCACGCGCAGTAAGCGTGACCCGATCGCCGCCCTCATCAACGGCGCGTAAAACGCTCCGAAATTCGAGGGGTAAAAATTTTTTCATATTTTGGAAAATTCTCGCAACTTATTTATTTCTCAATTTATTTTTCATATAATATCAAGAAATTGGCATTCTAAGCCCGTTCGGCGTTATGGATTCTCTTGCCGCGATTTTGCGGTTTTCACACAAGGAAATGCGCTTTTCGCGCAAATGGAGAATCAAATGGAAAATACAAACCGCTTTCGCATTCCTCTTCCGGCCAATCCTCTCGCCCGTTGGGGTACCGCCGCCGCGTTTGGCGCTGTGGCAGGCTTAGGCATTTGGCAATCGGTCGTGGTGACCAATCCGAACGAAGTGACGATGATTTTGACGGGGGGCGCGCCATCAGGTTTTGCGCCCGTTGGTTTGTCGCTGAAAATCCCGTTCCTGCAAAGCACCTTCTCGAAAACCACCAGCGTTCAAGAACTGCAAGTGCCGAAATCCAGCATTGGTTTGCAAAACGGCACGATGACGGCGGAAGGTTTGGAAAGCTCGATCTTTATCCGTTTTAACGGCACCTTTGAAGAACGCCAAAAAACGCTCGAACTCGTCCGCGCCAATATGCCGGATCTGGAAGAGCGCGTAAAATCTTTGGCCGAAGGATCCTTACGCGAAGTTGTGCGCCTGGCTGCTCTACCTGCCGAAGATATCAGCGATGGTCAAACGGTAACCGTACAACCTGCGGTGCGTGGCGCCATCAACTTCATGGATAGCGCCGCGATCGGTGATGCGGTTGCTGCCAAAGTGCAGAATGACATCAACAGTATCATTCCTGGCTCTGTCATTGAAGCCCAAGGCACCGATGCCGAGCGTTCCGCACCGCGTATTGAAGTCGTGCAAGTGCGGATCGGTAACTGGGAATGGGATGCGTCTTATACCAACCGACGTCAGATCGTGGCAGATGCGCGGTCCAATGCTGAAGCTGCCCGCTATAAAAAAGCGGAAGCAGAACGCTCGGCTGAGGCTGCCGTGGCTGCCGCTGAAGGGAATAAAAAAGCCGCTATTCTTGCTGCCGAAGGTCAGGCTGAAGGCATCCGCTTGGTTGCCACCGCCGAAGCCGACGGTCTAAAAGCGCGTATCGAAGCCGCCGGTGGATCGGAAACGTTGATCCAACAAACGCTTGCAGAAAAATGGCAAGGTGTGACCCCGTCCGTGGTCGGTGGCGAAAATGTCATCGTCGATGGCCGTTACGCACCGGGTGTCAAATTCAGTGATGTCACGCCGGTAACGGCTGTGCCGTCCGTCGGCATGCCGTAAGAGTCCTCGTGTGGGAAAGAAAAAGCCGGGAGCAATCCCGGCTTTTTTTATTTGATGATATTTTTGAAAATTGACGGTCGTGCCTCGAGTGGACGCCCTTTGGTCAAATCCACCCATTTACCGGATACTGTTGCAATCAATTGAACAACGCCCGCGGCTGCGCATAGGCTTTGGAAATTCGGAGCCCTAATGAAGGCTTCGGCGAATTTACTTGCCGGCACGTCGCCTGCTTCTCTTGACCAACGCTCGACCAAGTCAGAATCAAAACTCATATAAAATTGTGTATTGGCGACATTCTCATCAGTGAATCCGGCATTGATAATTTTGCCTTCTGGGCGGAATGTCGTATGCACGCCACGAAAATATTCAGATTCGAACAATCTCGCTAACACATGAGCAATGCGGTTTTCCTGCCAGAAATCAGATTGGTCAACAACCAGGGTGATACTGACATTGGTGGGCTCAGCGTATTTTACTTTTCGGGACTTCGCATTCGCGGCGGCGCGAAACGCATTCGCAATTGCGCCTTCATCAATCAGGCCAGGCACTGTCGGTGCTATGCGCGTCCGTCTTTGCGGTTTTTCTACGCCGCTGAGCGCACCTGTGTTTTCTAAATCCAATCCCATTTTGTCCTCCAAATTTCTATGCCACTTACCCTAATATGGTCTTTCCCTTATGTCAAAACGGCTCCAAAGACATGAAAAAGGCCCCTTTCGGGGCCTTATCAATAGTCGATGGCAAAGTGCTTACGCGGCTTTGGCTTGTTTCGTCGCTTTGACAATTTTATCTGCGGCATCCGCCAAATTGTCTGCGCTAACAATCGGCAATCCGGATTCTGCGAGAATCTTTTTACCCAAATCAACGTTGGTACCTTCCAAACGGACGACCAACGGAACAGACAGCTTCACATCTTTTGCCGCAGTCACAATACCGTTCGCGATGATGTCGCATTTCATGATACCGCCAAAAATATTGACCAACACGCCTTTCACATTCGGGTCGCCCAAAATGATTTTAAACGCTGCCGTCACACGTTCCGTCGTGGCGCCACCGCCGACGTCTAGGAAGTTGGCTGGCGTGCCGCCGTATAATTTGATGATGTCCATCGTCGCCATGGCAAGGCCTGCACCATTGAC
>DATCRN010000119.1:0-6953 GCA_036568945.1 Alphaproteobacteria bacterium
TGATAAAGCCCAGCACCGTTACGACTTGGACCAACACACCAATATTATTGATGCCCTTG
Organism: Alphaproteobacteria bacterium; assembly: GCA_036568945.1. Classification (GTDB taxonomy): domain Bacteria; phylum Pseudomonadota; class Alphaproteobacteria; order Micavibrionales; family UBA1664; genus UBA6145. Next base: position 60 of record DATCRN010000119.1, read on the forward strand.
GTCATGATGGCGCCAAGGCCTTGTTCTTCAATCGCAGCAGGCGATCCCAAACGGTAGCTGTTCATCAAATTATGCGGCAGGAAAGTCGCGCCATCGACACCCATGGTCGATTGCGCAAGGCTCGTGAAAAATGGAATGCACAAAAAGACGCCGCCAAAGAAGAGTTTGGTCAGCGGTTGGCGCCAGGCCAAATTGCCGCCGCCCGATCCGTCCGCAAGGCGGCGCATTTCGCCCAGGCCTAATCCGATCGATACCGTGCCCATGATAAAAGCGACATAACAAAAGACATCAACAAGGACACCCAAATTATTCGAGACTTCTGTCGCATACGCATCGAAATCAGCCGTGCTGTGCGCATCCGCAACTTCGGCCCAGGCACCGCTCGTCCCGTGCAAATAAGACACGAGCGCTAGAACTGCGAAAACAGCCAGGCGAAGCCACGCCGAATTAGCGGTTTTTAAAGATTGATGATAAGGACGCAAAATCTGCATCACTTTAAGGCACACCCCTTTGTTTTTCTTTATTTAATCACAGATTCCAAGCAATTGCACGTTTTCTGGACTAAATAATTTCCCTAATCCCAAGGTCAGGATGCCATCAGAAGCGCTAAAATTTAGTTAAAATTTTAGTTAATTTCGAAATTCAGCCTATAAAAACGCATGCCCAGGCTTTTAGACCAGATCCCCGCCCATTTTTGGACCATACCGTACAACGCCGCCATCCACCCGGGGGCAATGAATGACGCCGATTTAAGCATGGGCGCGAATTGCCAAGTCTTCGCTTATTCCCTTTTGCGATTTTTTGGTCGCGTGGTGCCTGATTTCAGATCCAGCAATTTATGGGACGATACAATGCATACGCAATTGGTAACGGATGCATTGGCGCCATTAGACCTTTTGCTGTTCAATAAAACTAAAGACCCTTATGGCGCACATGTCGCCGTCTATACCGGCAACGAACAGGCCATCCATTTATGCCAGGAAATCGGCAAACCTGCTTTATGGACCTTGGAAGAGTTTCAACGCCGACCGCGTTATGCGGTTTTAATCGGCGCAAAACGCGTTACTCCAGATAATATTCAACCGTCGTGACCACGCGGACGCGCTTGTCGATGACGGAGGATTCCGTCGCCATATCGTCGTCGCGGGCCATGATCTGGAACAGGCCTTGATAGGCATTTTTAATGTCGCCAACATGGGACCCGGAATCTTCAGCGAATTTTTGCGCGGCTTCACGCGCATTGCGTGTCGCCTCCGCAATCATATCCGGCTTCACATCATTGAGTTTCGTGAACAAATAAGACGGGCTTTGCATCTGGCCGCCGCCGGGACCGGACAGGATGACGCCTTGCGCGATCAAATCGCCGACATTGCGGAACATCTTGTCGACCAGAGCCACGTTATTGGTCCGCACGGCATAGGTTTTAGTCAGGATATAACGGCCATTTTGAATATTATCCGGGCGGTATTGCTGCGCCAAAAGATCGGTCACATCCACGCGCTGCACGGCATATTCCGTTGTTGGCAGGCCTTGCGCTTTTAAGAACGCTTCGATCTTTTTGCCTTGGTCGGAAAGCGCCGTTTGCGCAACCGTTAAATCATTGTCCGTGACTGTGTATTGGATCTGCCAGATGGCAGTGTCGGCTTGCACATCGCGCTCGGATAGGCCGCGCACAGATACTGCGCGTTCCCCGCCCCGCAAATGCACGAGGCCGTTAGAAATATAATAGCCCGCGCCAATAAGGCCCAGCGCCAAAACAATACTGGTGATCAAGGTCACAATGTTTTTAGAGTTCATAGGCTTAAAAGCTCCTTATCAAACTGAGGCGTGCAAAATTTTAAATCCGCGCTCATCCGCCAAAACAGTTACGCGCGATGCTTGCGCATTCAAGACCGCTTCATACGGCATATGCCGATTGGCGACGAGATAGAGGTTGCCGCCACTCTTAAGCATTTTTAAGGCAGCATTGCAGAATTTTTGCCCTAAATTCCGATCTTCATCGAGCTGCGTATGAAAAGGTGGATTCATAATCACCCAATCGAGATTTTTGAGATCCGTCATGGTCGTTACATCGCGCCATAAAACATCATGCGCAAACGGCAGATCCGATTCTTCAAGATTGCGTCGCGTGCATTCAATTGCACGGGAATCGAGATCGACCCCCGTCACCGATGTAACGCCGCGGCATTTGACAAGACTGGTGGTGAGATACCCATAGCCGCAGCCCAAATCCGCACCCGCGCCCGTTAAAATATGCGGTAAATGCTGCAATAAAAGCTGCGACCCTAAATCCGGCCGATCCCAGGAAAACAGACCCGGCGCCGACCACAATCCTTCAGGATTTTTTTGGATTTGAGCCTTAGCTGCCCAGGATTTGAGAATGTCGGTCTTCGGTTTTTTAAGCTGCAAAATGCGGCATTTGAATTTGGAAATACTAGCGACGTCAACAAAACCGGCTGATGCCGCGCGCTCCAAGGACGACGCCCCCAGCCGATTTTCTTGCGCGATCAAAATCGTCCCGTTTGGCGCCAAATGAGATACCGCCATGGCCAAAAAGCCCAGAGTTTCATCTGTTTGACGCGTCGCTCGCACCAAAATAGTGTTATAATCACTCTTAATTGTGTTTTTTACACTTATATTTGCCAAATATGACTGTTTATCCCAGCCTTCAAGCTCGTGACCGGAAGCATTTAAAACGCAGACAGGCGCTTTGGATGCAGAGAACTGTTCCAATCCGTAATGAAGAGCTTCAATCAGAATATCGGTGGTCATTCGGGTTGGTATCATGGGGACAGGCGCCCGGCTTGTCTAGCGCGATGCAAGATGGCTATCGCGCACACGTTTTCGAAATTGGACAAAGAAAAGCCCCTTATGCGAAAAATCCGAACAAGAGGGGTCACATCATGTTCACCATTTTGCATTTGGATAACAGTGTTTTCAGATCGGCAGAAGCAGCTGTTCTGGCACCGCAAGCACATCAATCCGTGATCGAAGCGGGTTTAAGCTCCGCGATCTTCCCGAAGCCGCCGGTTCGCTTTAACGATAAAAACGAATATGTCGCGCCTAATCCGAGTGAGGTAACCGTCGCAACCATCGTCACTTGGTATTCGCGCGAGCATATCAACCATATGCTGCGTTATGCAGGTTTAAGCTTCGACATTGCGGACCGCCGCGTTATTACGCCCGATGCATTCGCCCACCTGCCTGCCGAAAAACGCCCGGCCGATACCCTGGAAGCGATGATCCGCATGGCGCTTACTGTGCGTTTGGATTCCGGTGATGCCGGGAATGTCACGTTTATCACCGATAGCGATGCCGGCGCGGACACGGCAGCGCGGATCGGAATCGGCGTTATTTTGCGCTATGCCGCGCCAGGCGCCGCGTCCCAAGCAGATATGAGCATGCCTACAATGAAAAGCTTCCATGGCTTTACGCTGAAATAATCAGTGGATCAAAAACTCACCGTCGAGCGTATTGAGGTCCGCAGGCGTAATCAGCTTGCGGTGCGCAACGTAAACGCTGTGCAATTTGCCATCGAGCTTTTTGACCCAGAAGCCTAAGAACCGATTGAGCTCCGGATACTTGGGCGCCAGATCGTATTCCTGCCAGATATAGGTTTGCAAAAGGGCCGGATGATCCGGCATGTGATAGAGGATTTCGGCGGTCGTGAGCCGCCAATCGTGAAGTTGTTTTTCCAGGTCGTGCATCAGGATCCTCCCAATGTTTTTTCAACCGGGTCCTTTCGTTCTTGTGAGACCCGTTCTTCCAGAGTATCGCATAGGTTTTTAACCTTGCGTTAATTTTGGCGGCACAGGCGCAGACGTATCTTTCGGCGTAGCATCCGTCACGACGATCATCGGTTCGCCCGGCTTGACCACAACCGTACCGGCAAAGCTTTCTTTCAACTGCGGTATCGGAGCCGGTTTTATCGGGGTTGCAGGCTGTACAGGCACGGCTTTGATGTCGTGCACGGGCGTGACCGGCACAGGTTTTGGCGTATTTGCCATTTCAACATCATGCGCGTAGTGCGTGTGCACTTCCGGCTTCTTGATCAGGCCCACCGCTTGTAAAAGCGCTTTGACGGGCTTGGTGACCGCCGTGACGGCGAGTGCCGTGGCAATACCGCCAGGGATGCCTACAACAACACCCATGAGCCCCGCTTCAGCTACCCAATGGCCTATCCCACTAATGGCTGTAGGCAGGCCGTGCATTGCGTAGGAAACAGCTTCAAGGGAATGGCTTACCAAATGCTCTGGCGCACTTAAGGCCGGAATATGCAGCATTTCGCCAAAATAAGCCCCGCCGTGGATCAGCATGCCGCCGCCCACTGCGAGCATCATGGCCGTACCAAGACCGCTTAAACCTGCAAAAATACCAGGCATTGCTTGTTTTGCCAGAAAATGGCCCAGCGGTTGAACGACGGTTTTAAGGGCATTATCGAGCCCTTTTAGAACTGGTCCCGGCGTCATGTCTGTTATTGGTAGGGTGGGTTTATTTTGCCAAGAACGCAGCAAATTTAAGAGTGCTCGCGGGGCATTCTTGACGGCATTTACAGTTGATGTGGCCGGGGTTTCGCTATACGCCATGGCAAGACCGATATCATCCATCTTCACTAAGGCCCCGACCAGACCATAAACGCCCACCGTCATAGCCGCGCCCACCGCCAGCATCACACCGATTTGCGTGCCGAGCGCGGCAGTCGCGACACCGGCGAAGGTGATCGCCATGATTTCACCAGACAGCACAACATCAGTAATCACAGCGCTGCGGACCTTTTGACCTTCGGCATCTTTGCTTAAATCGACGACGTCTTTTTCCTGGTGGTTGCCGTCATGTTTGTGGAAGAGTTTTTCATGGATCTTCTCATAGCCTTCATAAGCCAAATAGGCGCCACCAACGGTTAAAAGCCCGGTCATGACCGGCACCACAGCACCGCCCAAAGCCGCACCGGCGCCGATCAATCCAGCGCTTAAAATAACTTTGTTGAGTGCCGAAAACGCAGCAATTTTTCCGATGATCGGAAGCTCCCGTTTCGGCGAGAGACCCGTTACGTATTGCGGTGTGGTGGCCGTATCGTCGATCACGATGCCCACAGCCTTGGATGTAGCTTTGCCTGTTTGGGCAACCACGTCATCCAGACCCGATGCCGCCATTTTGGCCAAGGTGGCCATATCATCCAATAACGCCGTCCAAGAAAACATAAAAACCTCTTTAATAACCCTTAGCCTTCAGATGTACCTGAAGACGCGTCGAGCTGTAAAATTTATGGTCATAACCCTTCATTCAAAGCCGGAGGATTAAAGTCCTAAAATTTTTCTTGAAACTTACAGCCGCCATGTCATATAAACGCTTGGCACTCGCCTATGGGGAGTGCTAACTACGCGCTTAAATTTAAGGCAACCCAAACCAAGGAAAGACAACAAATGAAATTCCGTCCTTTGCATGACCGCGTCCTTCTGCGCCGCATCGAGCAGAACGAAAAAACCGCCGGTGGTATCATCATCCCTGACACCGCCAAAGAAAAACCGATGGAAGGCGAAATCGTCGCCGTTGGATCCGGTACCCGCGATGAATCCGGCAAAGTCGTCCCGCTGGACGTGAAAGCCGGTGACCGCGTCCTGTTTTCCAAATGGGCCGGCACTGAAGTCACCATCGAAGGCCAAGAATATTTGGTCATGAAAGAATCCGACTTGGTCGGCGTTCTGGCAGCGTAATCAACCGTCATCCTGAGGCAACGCCGAAGGATCTCAAGAAATCCGGGAGATTCTTCGCTTCGCTCAGAATGACAAACAAACTTTAGGAGAAATAAAATGGCAGCAAAAAACGTACTCTTCTCGGCGGAAGCACGCGAAGAACTTCTTAACGGCGTTGATATCATCGCGAACGCCGTAAAAGTGACTTTGGGTCCGAAAGGCCGCAACGTCTTGATCGCAAAATCGTTCGGCGCACCGCGCTCGACAAAAGACGGCGTCACCGTCGCAAAAGAAATCGAACTCAAAGACAATCGCCGCAACATTGGCGCGCAATTGATCCGCGAAGTGGCAAGCAAACAAGCCGATCACTCCGGTGACGGCACGACGACAGCGACGGTTCTCGCCCAATCCATCGTTCGCGAAGGTGTCAAAGCCGTAGCAGCAGGCATGAACCCGATGGACATCAAACGCGGTGTCGATAAAGCGGTCTTTGCTGTTGTCGAAGACCTGAAAAAACGCGCGACGCCCGTGAAAGGCAATGAGGAGATCAAACAGATCGCTTTAGTGTCCGCAAACGGCGATGAAGATATTGCCGGCAAAATCGCTGAGGCGATGGAAAAAGTCGGTAAAGAAGGCGTGATCACGGTTGAAGAAGCCAAATCGATGGATTCCGAACTGGACGTCGTCGAAGGTATGCAGTTCGACCGCGGCTATATATCCCCTTATTTCATTACCAATGCCGACAAAATGGTCGCTGAACTAGAAAACCCGTTCATTCTTCTTTTCGAGAAAAAACTGGGTGCTTTGCAACCTCTGCTGCCTGTTTTGGAAGCGGTTGTGCAGTCTGGTCGTCCGCTGCTGATCATTGCAGAAGACATTGAAGGCGAGGCTTTGGCCACGCTCGTCGTCAACAAACTGCGCGGCGGCCTGAAAGTCGCTGCGGTCAAAGCTCCTGGCTTCGGCGATCGTCGTAAGGCGATGCTGGAAGACATGGCGATTTTGACGAACGCCACCGTGATTTCCGAAGATCTGGGCATCAAGCTGGAAAACGTCACGCCGCAAATGCTGGGTACGGCCAAAACCGTGCGTATCACGAAGGAAGAAACCACGATCATCGACGGTGCCGGCGATAAGAAATCGATCGAAGCTCGTTGCAATCAGATCCGTGCGCAGATCGAAGAGACATCTTCGGACTACGACC
>DATCRN010000120.1:0-2239 GCA_036568945.1 Alphaproteobacteria bacterium
ATTCATGATAAGTCAGTGCTGGACATTGGGGCCGCACCTGGCGGCAAGACAATGCAGCTCGCCACCAGAGGTGCGCGGGTCACGGCGCTGGATATTTCCGGGTCACGCATCAACCGCCTCAACGAAAATCTTGCGCGTGTCGTCACCCCCGGCAAAGGTCCTAAGGTGCAAGTGGTCATCGCGGACGCGCTCAAATGGAAAGCACCAACGCTCTTTGATGCGATCGTGCTGGATGTCCCTTGTTCCTCAACAGGTACTTTAAGGCGTCACCCTGAACTCCCTTGGATTCGTTCAGAAAATGAGGTGATGACTTTGAGCGTGATCCAGCGTGACCTCATGGTATCAGCCGCTAAAATGCTTCGAGGTGGCGGCCAAATGCTCTATTGCACATGCTCCTTACAGCCCGAGGAAGGTGAGATGCAGGTTGAAGCGTTTCTAGAGTCGCATAAAGGATTCAAAGAGATGCGCCAGATTCCGGAGTCCTTGAGGCCCTTCCTCACACCCGGCTTGAAGAATATCGGATTCCGCACATTTCCGGACACTTTGAAAGATAAAGGCGGCATGGACGGGTTCTTCATGGCGCTCTTAGAAAAACAATAAATTTAAGCACTTCGATTGATTCGTGAATTTCGAATCCCTATACTGAGGAGAAGAGCGTGGATTCCCGCGCTTTTCCCAAAAAACACAATCTTTTGAAGGTCCTATGGCCGTAAGTTCTCCTATTCGCATTGCGCCCTCGATTCTGTCATCCGATTTTTCAAAATTGGGGGAGGAGATTAAAGCGATCGATGCGGCCGGCGCCGACTATATTCACCTTGACGTCATGGATGGACATTTCGTCCCCAACATTACTTTTGGCCCAGGTATCGTGAAGCAAGTGCGCGGCGCGTCCGCCAAAATCTTTGATGCGCATTTGATGATCGCACCTGCCGACCCGTATCTCGAGGCGTTTGCCAAAGCAGGTGCCGACATTATTACGATTCACCCTGAGGCCGGCCCGCATTTGCATCGATCCTTGCAAACCATCAAGGCATTAGGGAAAAAGGCGGGCGTTGCGCTCAATCCTGCAACCTCTACCAAATGTCTCGATAGCGTCATGAATTTGGTCGATTTGATTTTGGTGATGACCGTCAACCCGGGGTTCGGTGGTCAGGCCTATATCCCCTTGGAAGACAAGATTGCGGATGTGCGCAAGCGTATCACTGCTACGGGCCGCGACATTGATTTGGAGGTCGACGGCGGCATTACGCCTGAGACGGCAAAAAAAGTTATCGCCGCTGGGGCCAATGTTTTGGTCGCAGGCACGGCCGTTTTCAAAGACGGGCCGGATAAATATGCAGCCAACATCGCCGCCATTCGGGGCGGAGCATGAAGCTTCTGACCGATTTATTTGATCCGGCCTTAAGCGCTGGGCCGTTACGTTCCTTAAAAAGGCCTTTGTATAGTTGGGCCTTATCCGGTGGTCCGGTGCCGGAGCAATTACTCGTTCTGCCACCCGATCCGTGGGCGGGTGATTCCGGTCGCGGCCGTTGGGTTATCAACCGCGTGGCCGATCATCACGGCATGCATGTATCGCTCGAGCCTCAAGTCTGGGGTGACTCGAAACTGGCGCGTCATCCGATTCAAGGGCCTGTGATTCATTCGTTCGACTATCTGCGTGACTTGCGTGCCCTTGGTGGCGATCAAGCGCGTCGCTTGGGCCGCACCTTGATGCAGGAATGGATGGAAGAAAACCGCAATTGGCGCGAAGGCGTCTGGGATTTCCCGGTGACGGCCCGCCGCGTTGCCTCTTGGCTCATGGGATACGAATTTTTCTGCGCATCTGCCGATGATGCGTTTCTTGATTCTCTTTATGCCTCGCTGATGCGCCAGGTCCGCCATCTGGACCGTGCAGATCCGAATCACATGTACGGGATCGATGCGCTCTATGTGATTCGCGCGCTGACATTCGCCGGACTTGCGTTTGAAGGGTCCGAAGACTTGCTCGAAGACACGCTTGCCTGGCTCGATCATTGGATCCAACACGAAATCGACGGGCAGGGTATGCATGTCAGCCGGTCGCCAGCTACATGCGTTGCAGCCGCGCGCGCATTGATTGATATTCGAGGTGCACTCGTGCGCGGCGGTTATGCGTCGCCTACGACTCTACAAGCCGCGATTGACCGACTCATGCACTCCATTCGCTTCTTCAAGATGCCGGATGCGAAGCTATCTTGTTTCCATGGCGGGTCCGAAGATG
>DATCRN010000121.1:0-3378 GCA_036568945.1 Alphaproteobacteria bacterium
GCGTTACGTCCCGGATGTGATTGCAGATTATAACCCATCTAAAATCATCCTGAATGTGAATCCAAAAATGGAAGCGATGTTTACCGCCAGCTTCCCGGACTTATTCGCAAACGGCCGTTTGGACTTTTATAAAGACGTGACAACTGTCGACCAAGCGTCCGTTCATTGCATCGTGGCCGCTACAACCCTGCCCCATATATTGGGCACGACTGTTCACACTGTCCCACGCGCGGATGGATATCTGAAAAAAGACAAAACGCTCGATTATAAAACCGGTACGGATAAAGATTTCGTGATTGGCATTTCATGGTTCACAAAAAGCCTAGACGCCGGCTATATCCGTTCCCTTAAATTGATGGATTTTGATTTTCTTGCGAAATACAAAAATATTCGCGTGTTGGATTTGCAATATGGCGATACCTCAGCCGAGCGCGACGACGCCGCGAAACAAGGTTTCGACGTTTATCATGACGACAGTGTCGACGCGTGGACGGCCATGCAACCTTTCATGGATCAAATCGCCGCATGCGACCTTATTATATCCATCGACAATACAACCGTGCATGCCGCCGGCGCCATGGGCGTGCCGTGCTGGACCATTTTGGCGCAAGAACCATTTTGGCGTTGGCCATCGCAAGGCGATGCGACGCCTTGGTACAATTCGCTGCGCCTATTCCGCCAAAAGACTAAAGACTATGCGCCGCTCGTGGAAGAGATTGATGCCGAATTCAAAAAATTCTTGGGCGGTGACCGCAGCGTTCTGACACCTGCGCCATACAAATCGAATTTCCCGACCAACTCAACGCATTCTAAAAAAGCGCTGCTGATCAATGACACCAATGCCTGCTACAGCTGGGGTAATTTCGCCAGCATGGAAGGCATCAAACAGGATTTAGCATCCAAAGATTTTGAAGTCATCGGTATCCCGCCGTTAGAATTGCCGTGGTTCCCGCCGCATCTGCCAAAGTTGCGAGATTTCGACGATTGGAAATATTTGGCAGCGTGCCGTTACCGCGACCCGACGCTTTTCTATCATATGGAACATGCCGACGAAGTTATTATTAATGGCGAAGGCATGATGAACGGTCTGAGCGAAAACGCTTTGCGTCTTTTATATCTCGCGTATGTCGCCAAGCATTTTTATAAGCGTCGCGTGTCTATCATCAATCATTCCGTCTATCCGGAAGACAAGCAGACCTTAAGCGATCCGCAAAAACTCGCTTTCTATCACAAGGTTTACAGCGTTGTGGATTCTTGCGTGGTACGCGATCAGATTTCGTATGATTTGCTGAAAAGCATCAACATACCGGTGCAGTTGGGTATGGATACGGCCCTTGTCTGGCTCAAGGAGTATTTAGACAGTCACGATGCGCCTGCCAAAACCAAAGACGCTATTCTGACCGTAGGTCCAGGTTACGATACGGGCGCGGCGCAATTATTCGCCGACCTTTGCACCAATCTACGTAAAAACGGGTTGAACCCGATCGTCTTAAGCGGGGCCAAATGGCACGTCGCCCAAGAGGATTATACGATCGAACGCGATCTGAACGATCTGATGGACGAGCCGGTGGAGATGATCCGCGCCAAAACGATCGACGATTTTATGGAATGCCTGCAAGGCGCCCGCATCGTCATCAGCGGTTTTGAGCAAGTGTGGGTCATGGCCAATGCGCTCGGCATCCCTGTCATTTCCCTAACCACTGGCACAAATGCGCTGACCGGTTTTGGATTATCAAAAATGATCGACATGCCTATACCTCTCTTTTATGAGGATCCGTCCGTCGATCAAAAGTTGAAAAACCAACTCAAAGATGCGCTTCAAAAAGCACCGCTAAAAAATGACGCAGCCAGCGATCGTTTAGAAAAATTTTCTGCGATGGCTGAAAAAAACCTGCAAAGCTTTTAAGCGCCAAAATACGATTAAATATCAACACCTTACCGCCCCGTCTTTACAGAGCGCGAAAACCGCTGCGCCTGTGCATTTCGGCCGGTAACTACTTTGATTCAATTTAAGGAATCAAAATGGACTTAAAAATTCCCCTTTAATAAAATTTTAAGAATCATGGTAGTATTCTGGTCATTAGTCGCCAAGGAACAGGCGATTTATTCATAACTCTAGGAAAGGAGTTTTAAATGACTAACGAAGTCGTCTTGAGCGCAGCCTTGCGTTCAAACCTGCTCTCGCTCCAGCGTACGCAGTCTTCAATCGATAAAGTTCAGAACGTTCTTGCTACCGGTTTGAAAGTCGCCTCGGCACTTGATAATCCGCAGAACTTCTTCGCTTCTCAATCTCTGAAAAACAGATCTTCTGACCTTACCAAACTGTTGGATGGTATTGGCCAGTCGATTCAAACCATTAAAGCTGCGGACGCGGGCGTTACCTCGCTGACGAAGCTTGTTGAACAAGCTCAATCCATCGCTGACTCGGCACGTGATGCTGTGTCCAACGGTGCGAAAGAAGCTTCTATTACTGGTTCTGTTGATCTCTCGGGTATTACCTCGAACGGTGCTACTGGTGGTTTGACCAGCGTTACCGGCATCAGCAACGGCGCTGAACTTGCTTTCCAAGTGAAAGACAAAGACGGTGCTTTGGTTGATGTGAGCGCAGCAGGCTTGGTTGCTATCGCAACCGGTGACTCGATCGATCAGTTGATCACCAAAATCAATGACTTGGTGAACTCCGTGACTGGCGACGCCGTTCTGCATGCAGAACTGACATCTGCTGGTAAACTGAAAATTACTGCTCTTGATGGCGGTAGTTTCTCTCTGGCATTCGACGCTGATGGCGGCGGTGCTGGTAACACGGGTAACACAGGTCTTGGTGGCGTTGCATCTGCCGGTGAAACGACGGGTGAAACGGCTGCTGACTTGTCTCTCGCAAGCGCATTGGGCTTTGGTAACACAGCTCAACGTACTGAAGCGGGCGCAAGCGGTGGTAGCCAAGTTTACTCGACCACTGTTACGGCTCTGTCCTCGACGAAACTCACATCTGGTGTCTTCTATGAAGCTGGTGGTTCTACCAACGGCATCGCTGAAGCATCTGACTTGCTGACGAACGTCGTTGATACGCTTGGCGGTTCCGGTGCACGTTTCGCAGCATCTGCTGGTGAAACAGCTGGTATCGTTATCACGGTTAACGGTCAGAAAACTTCCACGAAAATCAACATCGCTGGCACGACCATCCAAGGTCTGGTTGACGGTATCAACAATGATACGGCAATTGGTGACTTGGTTGAGGCTTCCTATGATGCTGAAACCGGTAAGTTCTCGATCGAAGCGCAGGACTCCACTGTTAACACCATCCGTATTTACCTGGATGGCGTGACGGACTCTGTTGCTGCAACCGAAGCTGACTTCGATTTTGGTACGTCCGACACG
>DATCRN010000122.1:0-3302 GCA_036568945.1 Alphaproteobacteria bacterium
GGTCGTGGCTGTTGTCGGTGGCGGTAATTCGGCGGTGGAAGAGGCTCTGTATCTATCCAACATCTGCAAATCAGTGACCCTCATTCATCGGCGCGACAGCTTACGCGCGGAAAAAATTCTGCAGGACCGCTTGTTCGCAAAAGCCAACGTTACCGCTCTATGGGATCACACTGTCGAGGATATCGACGGTATAGCACGTGGTGAGAATGGCACGCCGGGCATGACCGGTCTCAAACTCAAAAACGTGAAAACGGGTGAAGAAAAACGTCTGCCGGTCACGGGTATGTTCGTTGCGATTGGTCATGATCCGGCAACGGAAGTATTCAAAGGCAAACTCAAAATGGACGATGCGGGCTATCTGCTTACGGCGTCTGATTCAACGGCAACCGAAATTCCCGGCGTGTTTGCCGCAGGCGATGTGAAGGATCACGTGTTCCGTCAGGCTGTGACGGCCGCCGGTATGGGCTGTATGGCAGCGCTTGAGGCGGAACGTTTTCTAGCGGCCCAAGCACAACCAAACAAAGCTAACGCGGCATAGGCTATCTCATGGCCGGTTTAACAGGCCCATTGCAAATTTTCCGTTTGAGACGCCATTGATCGAAGGCGCCTTGGGCACCCATGCCTGCACCGCTTAGAACCAAAAGTGGTCCAGGTATCGCGGTTGCAAAGAAATAAGGGCTCATCGTTTTGCTGATCGCACTTAACTGTTCGATCGCCAAATTGGTTGCAATCAGCGCCTTTAAATTTACGTGCGTTTTTAGAGCTTGCAAAATTGGGACCATGGTATCAGCGACTAAAACAGGCAGACTTGCGGAGATCATACTTGCGCCAACACAAGCGATGATAAGGCCTGAGATCATGATGCCCTTGTTGGATTTGGCGCGGTCGTAGTAATCGCCGATTGACCCGAATTGCATGAAGAATGTTTCAGCAGGGATCTCTAAATTTTTGACCAGATAACCAATGGCCTCATTGGACACCATAAAGGTTTCGCCTTTGGCCCGCTTTTGAAAAAGCCCTGTCAATCTATTCATGAAAACTCCCCTGGCCAGGAGCCTATCACGGGTTTCCCTTATGTCAATTTTGGGGGTAACTCAAAAAAGACGGGGCCGGAGCAATTTTTTATGTTGTCGCCGGCGCGATGCCTTGTATTATGCCCGCATTCCAGCGCCCCAGTGGTGGAATGGTAGACGCGCCTGACTCAAAATCAGGTGCCGCAAGGCGTGGGGGTTCAAGTCCCTCCTGGGGCACCATTATATGCTGGATTAAGGGATTTATAGCTGAGGAGAGAAATCATGGCAGGCAGTGTGAATAAGGTAATGTTGATCGGTAATCTTGGACGTGATCCGGAAATCCGCACAACGCAAAACGGATCCAAACTGTGTAACCTGTCTGTTGCGACTTCCGAAACCTGGAAAGATAAAGCCTCCGGCGAGCGCAAAGAAAAAACCGAATGGCATCGCGTCGTCGTCTTCAATGACAACATCGTCAACGTGTGCGAAAACTATCTAAAAAAAGGCTCTAAAGTTTTTATCGAGGGCCAACTCGAAACGCGTAAATGGACCGATCAATCCGGTCAGGAAAAATATTCGACCGAAGTTGTGTTGCGCCCGTATCGTGGTGAACTGACAATGCTTGATAACAAAGGCAGCGGCGAGGGCGGCTATAGCCAATCTGCGCCTTCCAACGAGACTTCATCCAATTCCGGCGGTAGCTGGGAACCTAAGGGAGATAACAGCTTTGACGACGACATTCCGTTCTAAGATCGCACTTCTTGCTTTTGTAACGCTTTTTATCGGTACGCCTGCCTTGGCAGCCGATGCCGAAACAATGGCGCTTGCGAAAGAATACGTGGCAACCGTTCCGGTTGAAAACGAAGTCAAAATGGCAATTGAACATATGGCGCAACAAGTGCCGCCGGAACAACGCGTGCTGTTCAAACAACTCGGCGAAAAATCCATCGACTACACAAAATTGCGCATGGCTTCTGAAGTTGCTGTAGCGGATACTTTTACCAAAGAAGAAATCAAAGCGATGACCGATTTTTACAAATCGGATGTTGGTAAATCCGTCCGTCAAAAAATGCCTAACTACGATAAACGCATGGAACCCGTCATGACCGAAGTCATGCAGCAGTTTGTCTTGCGTCTTCAGGAAAATAACGTCCTGCCAAAAGCCCCAGTTGCCCAACAAAATCAATAGCTTGGGATAAGGCTGTATTCTAGGTAAATTTAAAGGATTTTTAAGAGCGAATTTCCTAAAATAGATACGGATTTTAGATTCCGGGGGATTCGTCTAATTGCCTTATAATTCATCATCGTTCGAGCGCCAGCTTGCGAAATACAAACAAGCTCAGGCTGAAAAAGCCGTGGCCCAAATGCCGCGCAAATATGAAGATCCGCACCATGTGAAATCTCAGATCTCGTCCGATCGCGGTACAATCAGATCCTATGCGTTAGAGCCGACCCAAATGGTAGGAGATGGTGCGCAAAGCACGCCGGTTGCAAAACGTGAGCCGATTGTCCTTGCACCCATTATCATCCAGGGCAAAAAACCTCTCTTCAAACGCACTTGGTTTTTGGTGTTGGTTTTGACAACCCTGCCGACCCTTGCCGCGCCGGTCCTGTTTAAAGATCAATGGAATGAACTTATGGGTGTAGCCGATACAGTCAGAAGCTCGACTGGCGTCGATCCGTTTGCGATGAGTACCTATACGAATTTGTTTAAAGGTCGGGCTATTAAGGCAGAACCAGCAGAGCAGGCAAGCGCGCCGGATAATACCATTCAACCGCTGCAACCTAAGGCCCAAACGGAATCCGCGCTTGATGTCACCAAAGATATGTCGCAACCAATGGATATGAACAACGCTGTTGAGCATGCGCAAGAACGGACCGAAGCAATCACATCCAAAGGCGCGGATTATTCGATGAAGTATATCGAAGAAGAAACCAAGCGCCTGAATGACGCCGCCAAGCAGTTCGATCAGCAATATAAGAAATAGGCTTCAAAAATTGACATAAGGATGCCCGGGCTTATATGGTCCCGGCCATGCCTTTTGACCTTTCCAGCTTAATGAACCGCGCCTCTGCCGTGATTGGAGTTAACCCCGGTTACGAAGGGGATGCCATGACGATTAAAGATCCGCTTGATGCCGCCATTATGGTGCAACGTGAGATCCGTCGTCTTAATCTGCAGGCTGAAATCTTCCCTGGTCTGGTCGTCTATCCCGTTAAATTCGGCTGTCCCGTGGGTGGGGAGCCGGTAGGTGTTGTTACTTGGTCACCGCGGATGACCAGCGTTGA
>DATCRN010000123.1:0-2163 GCA_036568945.1 Alphaproteobacteria bacterium
GTATCGAGCATATCTTGTTCATACAAGGAAGCTTCCGGTTTCCATCCACGCGATGCGAGAAACGTGTTCGCCATGCCGCCGCCAAGAACCAGATAATCCATTTTTGTGACCAAATTGCCCAGCAGATCAAGCTTCGTAGACACTTTCGCGCCGCCAACGATAGCAGCCACCGGGCGTTTTGGATTGGCTACAGCTGAGCTCAACGCATTCAATTCTGCTTCCATAGAAAGACCAGGCATCGCCGATAAAACTTTAGCGATGGCATGCACAGACGCATGCGCACGGTGCGACACAGAAAATGCGTCATTCACATATAAATCACCAAGGCTCGCAAGTTGCTGCGCGAAGGCAGCATCGTCTTTTTCTTCGCCCGCATGGAAACGAACGTTTTCCAACAACAGCACATCGCCATCATTCAATTTCGCGACAGCCGCCTGCGCAACACCGCCGACGCAGTCATTGGCAAATGCAACAGGCACACCCCAACGTTGTTTTAAGACAGGCGCAAGAAAACTTAAAGAGAACTCAGGATCGACTTTCGCCTTCGGACGACCGAAGTGCGACAGGATCACAATCTTGGCGCCTTTTTGGCGCAGAAGATCAATAGTTGGCTTGACGCGGTCGATACGGGTAAAGTCGCTCACCACACCGTCTTGTACCGGCACGTTCAAATCCAAACGGATCAAAACATTTTTGCCATTTACGTCTGCATTTTGAATATTCATTTTTTCTTCCTTCGTCATCGTATCGATCGAGCGTTATCGGTTGCCGCAATCAGGCGGTCGCGAATAGCGGGGTCCATGGCGGAGTGTCCGCCATCTGGAACAATCACGTAATCCGCCTCCGGCCATGCCTGGTGGAGATCATAGGCATTTTTCAAGGGCGTCACCATATCATAGCGCCCATGAACAATAACAGCCGGAATATGGCGGAATTTGTCGATTTTGGCCATGATTCCGGATGTACCCTCCAAAATATGCTCGCGGAAATAATGGGCTTCGAGCCGCGCCATAGCAACCGCGCGTTTGCGTTGGTCGTCATTAATGAGTTGTTCGAAATGCGGGTAGAGCGTGGCGCAAGAACTTTCATATCCCACCCATTGCAATGCCGCTGCTATGCGTACCGCCTCATCATCGCTGTCCAGGCGCTTCCAATAGGCTGACAATAAATCGCCGCGTTCTGATTCCGGAATAAAACCGCTGAAACGGTCCCACACTTCAGGGAATACGCTACGCGTACCATGCAAGAACCAGTCGACTTCATACGCGGTTAAAAGCCAAATTCCGCGTAAGATCAAACTCGCACACACGTCCGGATGTTCGGCAGCATAGAGCATCGCGAGCGTTGATCCCCACGATCCTCCAAACACATGCCATTTGCCAATGTGCAAATGTTTGCGGAGCGCTTCAATATCAGCGACCAAATGCGCCGGCGTATTATTGCGAATATCGCCAAGCGGTTCAGACCGCCCTGCACCACGTTGATCGAAAATGATGATGCGATAAAAATGTGGGTCGAAGAAACGGCGATGATCGGGAGTGGCACCAGCGCCTGGCCCGCCGTGCAACAACACAATCGGCACACCATCCGGATTGCCTGACTGTTCCCAATAAATTGTATGAATGTCATCAACCGCCAAAAAGCCGGATGAGTATGGACGCAGAGCGGGGTAAAGCTTACGGAACGCCATTAATCGAGCACTTCTATCTGTTGCGGATGCGTGATCTCAAGCATAGGGCCATTATAGTTTCTAATCCAGCCACGCACACGCAAGGTTTTACCGTTTAATTTCTGCATATCCATACCCGCCTTTGCAAAAGCGATACGCCGATCGGACGCGATCGATACCGTAAAGTCGGTTTTCCAGTCGCGATCAAAATTAATATAGAACGTATTATTACGCATCGCGGTCGAAAACACTTTGCCTTCGACAATGCGGTATTCATTGGCGTAATCGGACGCCTCTTTGGGGTTTAAGACGCGCCAGCGCGGATCGCCCCAAAGCCCTGCTCCCCGTTTACGCGCATCGATCTCAAGCTCATACATTTTATCCGCGACATCCGGATTACTGGGTGACGTCATCACAAACGCAAGACCTGCATATAAGAGTGCACCCTGCAACCACATCCCATCATCACGTTCGACCTGCGCCAACGTCTCACC
>DATCRN010000124.1:0-2918 GCA_036568945.1 Alphaproteobacteria bacterium
AAAATTTTGAGCCAATAGGATCTCGTAAAAACGGCTAGGGCCGCAAATGGCAATGTGAAATAGGCCCATAACTCAAACGGCAAAGTCCACCCGGCCGGATTCCATTCATTGCTGTAGGCAAGCATGCTGCGGAGGAGCAAGCTTGGCTGTTCATAATGGTACCAATTCGCATTACCCGCATAATTCATGACCGCAACATAAGCCGTGAGTGATACAGGGATGGATAATGACCAAATGCGGACCCCGCGCGCGAATAAAAATACCGGGATGGCGCGAACCTCGCCAAACTGGGCACGATAGGTGCGGTAGCTATGCGCGACCACAAATCCGCTTAAGATAAAAAAGATCGCGATCGCATCGCCGGAGAGCGCATGCATGCCGCGACTAATGCGACCAAAATGTAAACTATCCATCAATTCCGACGTGATGAATGATGATGCGTGGTAAATAAAAACCGCGAAGGTGCATAAGCCACGCAGGATTTCCAACGAATAAAAATATTCACGGGATGTTGAATCTTGCTCTGGTGTGCTCATGCTTTAGATAATCAGTGGACAGTTGGTTTGGGCGGCTTGATCTCATCAAAATCCTCACCCGTTGCCTCGGCAAGACGACGCAAACCGGTGATCTTATAACCATCCTGCTCAATAGCGTCTGCATCCGTTTCCGGTGTCAGACCATTCCAGAAAGCTTGGAATTTCGGTATATCGCGTTCGATATCCTGCACCAATACCGTGCGTGCCCTTTCTAATTCATCGTCCATAGACGGCAAAGACTTAAAAGCTTCCAAATCGCGTTGGAAATATTCGATATCCGTGAAATTAATACCGGTCGTAATCATATCGTTTGCAACACGATAGGCGTTTTTTAGGTCGTCATATTGGCGAACGAAGAAAACTTGAGCGACCTCCCCCGATGCGCTCGCAGGATTTAAAGACGCATCTTGTAAATCTTTTGCAAATACCCCGATCTGCGGATCAAGTGCATCGACGGCTGCTATATACTCACGCGCATATTGAGTCAGCTCCGGTGTCACACGAATGAACGGTGGCAAGGATTTCGGGTCATTCAAAATCCGTTGCTGATATGTGTATTGGGAGAATAAAACCGCCAAAGCCGCTTGATCCGACAGACCTGGTAACAGTTCATAGAGCGTCGTCAGTTGGCGTGTTTCAAAAATTTGGAACACTTCATCGTCATCAATGCGACGAGATAATTTTAAATGTAACGCAAAACCTTGGCGAAGCAGTGGCCGATTGGGTAAATCGCTTTGATCGAAAGCGTTGTCGGTAGATGATTTGTTAAATGCGTCTACCGTCACGATTTACGCTGCCTCATCCGTTTTAATTTTGGCTTTAGGCAGATCAAGCTTGATATGCAGATCTTTGAGCTGTTGCGGATCGACCTCGCTTGGTGCGTTCATCAACAGATCTTCGAAGGCGCCGTTCATCACAAACGGGTAGACTTCGCGTAAGTTCGGCTCGTTTGCGAAAATCATCACGATACGGTCGATGCCGAACGCGCAGCCGCCGTGCGGAGGTGCCCCGTAGGTCATGGCGTTCAGCATGCCGCCGAATTTGTGTTCCAGCACGTCGCGGCCATAGCCTGCGACAGCAAACACCTTTTCCATGATTTCCGGTTTGTGGTTACGGATTGCGCCGGATGCCAGTTCGAAGCCGTTACAGACGCAGTCATATTGATAGGCGTTGATTTCGAGCGGATCTTTGGACTCGAGCGCTTCCATACCGCCTTGAGGCATAGAGAACGGGTTGTGCGCGAAATCCATCTTGCCGGTTTTTTCATCGACTTCGAACATCGGGAAATCGACGATCCAGCAGAATTTGAAGACGCCTTTTTCACGAATCCCTAAGTCGTCGCAAATTTTATCGCGCGCTTTGCCGGCCATCTTGGCGGCAGCGGATTCTTTGTCGCAGACAAAGAATACAGCATCGCCGTCTTCCAGGCCTGCCAATTTCTTCAGTTCTTCTTGCGCGACTGGCGGCACGAATTTCGCAATCGGGCCTTTGCCTTCGCCGCCTGAGAATAGAATATAACCAAGACCCGGTGCGCCTTCGCCGCGCGCCCAGTCGTTCAGTTTGTCGAAGAAGCTGCGCGGTTGTTCGCCGACCTTCGGTGCGCGAATGGCGCGGACAACGCCGCCTGCATCGATGACACCGCGGAAAGCTTTGAATTCAACATCATCGCGTTTGAAGACGGATGTGACATCGGTCACGATCAGCGGGTTACGCAGATCGGGTTTATCCGATCCGTATTTGAGCATCGCATCGCGCCAGGTGATGTGCTGCCACGGCCATTGTGTAACGGCGTGGTTGACACCTTGCCAGTTCGCGAACTCTTGGAATAGGCCGCCGATCACAGGCTCCATGGTGCTGAAAATATCAGATTGCTCAACAAAGCTCATTTCCACATCGAGCTGATAGAATTCGGCCAAACGGTCGGCGCGGCCATCTTCGTCACGGAAGCATGGCGCGATCTGGAAGTAGTTGTTGAAACCAGACATCATCAGCAACTGTTTGAATTGCTGCGGCGCTTGCGGAAGCGCGTAGAATTTACCCGGGTGAACGCGCGATGGCACCAGGAAGTCACGGGCGCCTTCAGGTGAGGACGCCGTCAAAATCGGCGTTTGGAATTCTTGGAATCCCGCATTGATCATGCGGTTGCGGATCGACGTGACCACGCTCGAGCGCAATTTGATTTTCTTTTGCATCTTGTCGCGACGCAGATCGAGAAAACGGTATTTAAGACGCACGTCTTCGCCGGCATCGTCATCCGATGCCACTTGCAGCGGCAGAACTTTGGCAGCCGATTGCAGCACAGCGGTATCGGTGACGACTTCGATCTGGCCGGTCGGCAGTTTGTCGTTGGTCGTACCCGGGGCACGGTCGACCACTTTGCCG
>DATCRN010000125.1:0-2561 GCA_036568945.1 Alphaproteobacteria bacterium
GTGTTACCTCTCGTCTTCGCCATTGGGCGGTTACGGATGCTATAGAGCTTGAAAAAACGCTCACTGACCTGCTGGGCATGGCCCCAACACCGGATCAAATCGATCAAGCGCGATCATTATTCGCGCAAGTGCTGGACACGCCGGGCAGTATGAAGATCATGACCATCCATGCCTTCTGCCAGTCGGTCCTGGGGCGCTTCCCGCTGGAAGCGGGACTGCCTGCCGGCTTCCAAATGATGGATGATGTGCAATCGCGGGCGCTCATGCGTGATGTCCGCCGCGATCTGATTGCGCATCTTTTGAATGAAACGAAAGACACCGCGCCTAAAGCCGGATTCCAATTTTTAAGCGCTTTGTTGTCCATTGATGACCTGGAACATTTGATGGAAAAATTATCATCCGAACGCGCGCGGCTGCAAACTATGGTCGAAGCCTGGGGCAGCATTGAGGCTTTAAATACGGCCGTTGACGCGCATCTGGGCGTAAAGGCCACGGATACGGAAGACTCTCTCATTGCTGCGTTTTTTGAAAATTTGCCGATTACGGACCTGCAAACCTTACATAACGGTCTTCGTGCCGATAAAGGCAAAACCAATCAAAAATATGCTGATATTTTAAGCCTGGCGATCAACGGTCCCATCGCGCTCGAAACCTACACCGAAGCCTTCTTGAAAAAAACCGATGGGCAGCCCTATCAACCGACAGGCATCCTTAAAAATGACCCTGTTTTGCTATCTTTGTGGAATGCGGAATGCGAACGTTTGCAAGACATGCTGCAAAAACGCAAAAGTATCTATACTGCCCTTTGCACCAAGTCCTTACTATCCTTTGGCGGGTCCGCTTTGGCGGCTTACCAAGCCGAAAAACGCCGCCGTAACCTCTCCGATTTCGAGGATCTCATTGTCCTCACCAAAAAGCTTCTATCAGGTGACGGTGTGCATTGGGTGCAATACAAACTCGACCAAGGGATCGACCATATTTTGGTCGATGAGGCGCAGGATACCAATCCCGATCAGTGGGACATTATTACCGGCCTGTATGACGAATTTTATTCCGGTCTCGGCACCCGCGAAGATGCTGTGCGCACAACCTTTGTGGTGGGAGATGAAAAGCAGTCGATTTACAGCTTCCAACGCGCCGACCCGCGCATTTTCGCACACCAACATGATCGGTTAGACAGCCAAACGGCAGCGCAGCCGCGTAAGCAAGAAACCGTTTATCTGAACGCCTCTTTCCGGTCCGGGGCATCGATCCTTAAATTTGTCGATACGGTCTTTGCGCCACAGACGATGATGCAAGGCGTGGTTCGCCCGGGCACTGGCCCGGTCGCCCACAATGCCGCCGATACAGGTAAGGCTTCCCGCGTCGAAATCTGGCCTCTTTTTAAAAACGAGGCAAAACGCAGCAAAAACAGTGATCCAGGCCAATGGGAAAATGCCTGGGTTATTCAGGGCAATGCGGTCCAAGCCTTGGCCAATCGTATAGCATTAACGATCCAAACCTGGCTTAAAAGCGGAGAGAAACTGGAATCCCAAGACCGCACCATCGAACCGGGGGATATTCTCATCCTGCTGGCGAAACGCGCACCCTTGGCCGAACCCATCCTGCGCGCCCTGCGCGAAGCCCATATTCCGGTGACCGGTATTGACCGCATGGTGCTGGTCGATCAGATCGCGGTGCAGGACTCCCTTGCCGCTTTATCCTTTGCCTTGGCGCCGGATGATGACCTCACGCTCGCATCCCTGCTCAAAAGTCCGTTTATCGGTTGGGATGAAGACACGCTGTTCGCCCTCGCGCACAACCGTAAAACGTCGTTATGGGATGCGCTTCGCAAAGACCATGCGCACAAAGATGTTGCCGATTGGTTATCTAAACTGCTGGTTTTAGCTGGATCTGCCAACCCGTCCATCTTCCTGCATCATATGTTTTATACCCCGTGCCCGGCCGATCCTATTTCCGGTATGCGCGCCTTGCTGCATCGTTTGGGTGCCGATGCGGTCGATCCATTGCAAGAATTATTAGCCCGCGCCGATCATTATATGCTGACAGGGACCTTGGGTTTGCAGGGTTTCTTGAATGAATCTCTAACTGATACATCGGAAATCAAACGCCAAATGGATGCCTCAGGCAATCGCGTGCGCCTCATGACGGTGCATGGCGCCAAAGGCCTTGAAGCCCCTATTGTCTTTCTGCCTGATACAATGCGCAAAAACCAATCCTTGAACGATGTCGACGCCCTGCAATGGCCTGACCGTTTGCAGACGACCAAACGCGAAAATGTGCCCCTATGGTCCACCAGCGCCAAAGACGCCGCGCCGGAGCTTAAAGGCCGCCTTCAGAACGCGTTGGAGAGGGGGGAGGAAGAATATCGCCGTCTGCTTTATGTGGCCCTCACACGCCCTGCCGAGCGCCTTTATATCGCGGGCGCCCAAAACGGCTATGACGGCGGCATCGATCCGCAAAGCTGGTACTTTGCCTGCCAAGATGCTTTTGAGCAAATGGACCTGGTGCATGATGGCGAAAACGGTGTCCGCTTCATCCGCAATGCACAGACAAGTGAC
>DATCRN010000126.1:0-3595 GCA_036568945.1 Alphaproteobacteria bacterium
GTGTAATGTTCTGGTAAGCAACGGCGATTTAGCCGCCATGAAATGCGGTGTCGGTGCAATAAGCGCAATTTGAACCTGCATGTCATTCGCTACGTGCTCATATCCATGGAAAACCAAAAATGGTCGGCGATAGGTACGCGGCTCTGAGGTTACATTCTGATTGGTCCGCGCCTGGGAATTGATGCGCATGATTGGAACCCCGGCATCCTCAAAGGCCTTGACCAAGGACCGCCCGTCTCCGATCAGGATCGGTTTGGGTTCCTGCGGACCACCTCGGTAGAAAAACAGCGCGTCAAACAGCCGGCTGGTTTTAATAACACAGCCAAAGGGAAGTTTCCCTGCATTTTCAAAGACTTCCGTCAATTTCTGCTGACATATATCAAGATCGCGCATGCTTCTTTCTAGGCATTTTTCATATACTTAGCAAGCTTTTACCAATTCGTAACCATGTCAAAGGCATACTGGTTGGGAAGAATACAAAGACAGGACTTAAGAGGATAAAAATGAATGTAAAACAGCCATATACCCAAGCAGCAAAAGCCGGCCGCCGCTTTACCGTGACAGGCCCAGAGCACGCTTACAAAAAAGAATTAGGCGGTATTTCGCCTGCAATGGTGGTCGCGAACGCAGCCGCCCATCGCGCGACCGTCACGAACGCCGCAACCAACAAAGCAGGTATCGGCCTCGATTAAACCAAGTTTAAGTACCTCCCTGTCTCAACTTCAACAGGCGTCGGTAAAATGGCGCCTGATTTTTTTTGCCCTATATCTGTGACTCTTACGGGAAAATTTGACAGGGGTTGGTCAGGTCTGGTCTAGTGCCGGACTTGTTACGAACTTCACGGAGATGCTTCATGGAAGTCTATAATATTTCGCATGCTAAAACCCAATTATCCGCTCTGATCGCTCGCGTTGAAAAAGGCGAAGAAATCATCATTGGGCGCGCTGACAAACCGCTTGCGAAAATCGTGCCGTATGTTCCTGCTGAAAAACCGGGTTTTTTAGGCGCTGCGCGTGGCCGTATTGCCGTTCCGGATATTGAGACGATGAAACAATGGACGGAAGAATCCGAAGAAATGGATCTATTTGCGAACGCGGCATAATCATGAATTATTTGCTCGACACCAATATTCTTTTGAAAGCTTTATATGACGACGAAAGCCTGTCGCCGTCTTTGCGTTTGATCCTGGCCGATCAAGATCACCATTTTTATGTAAGCCATGCATCGCTTTGGGAAATTAGCTTGCAACAACAAGCAGGCAAGTTGGAATCAGATCCGGACTTTTACAACACATTGGGCAGTACCAATTTACAGGAACTGCCCATTACCGTGAACCATATGGCGGGCGCATCCACCCTGCCGCCGATGCACAAAGACCCGTTCGACCGCATGCTGGTATCGCAAGCGATGAGCGAAGGCATGGTCTTGGTGACCAACGACGTGATGATGTCGCTATACGACGTCCCCTTGCTCAAGAACTAAGCCAAATTCAATCCTAAACTATGGGAATCGGCTTGAAACTTGATTATCCCGCGCCCATCATTGATCACAAGCTTGGGCGCGACCGCGCCTTGGCGGCGTTCAAGGAATTAAAATGAGTCTGAAACCAAAGCCACTCCCCGAAGGCGGAACGATCGCAATCATTGCGCCATCGTCACGCGGAGATATCGAAAAATTGCAACCAAGCATCGATGCACTGCAGATGCATGGATATAAGGTGCAATTGCACGACCAGGTTCATAAAGAACATAACCAATCCGCCGGCACTGTATGGGAACGGGCTGAAGCGATCATGGACGTGTTCACCGATCCTGCAGTTGATGCTGTCATCGCGGCACGTGGCGGAAATCGATCGATGCATACGCTGCCCCTGCTCGATTTTGCGAAAATCAAAAACAATCCGAAGCCATTCGTGTGTTTTTCGGATTCAACCGCCTTGGTCAATGCGTTTTATGCGCGTACTGGGTTGATCGGGTATCACGGCCCATCTTTATCCCGCATTACCCGCGGCACGCAGGCAGAACAAGACCAAATGATCGCCTGCTTGCAAGGACGCGAGCAAACGCTCGATTTTTCATCCGCAACCACCATGCATGGCGGCCATGTAAGCGGCCGCTTGATCGGCGGCAATTTGTCTATGATGGCGGCTCTGGTAGGTACGCCCTTCATGCCCGACACAACTGGTGCGATTTTATTTTTGGAAGATATCGGCGACCAATTATCGCGCTATGACCGCATGCTGGCGCAACTAGCATTATCCGGTGCGCTATCCAAAGCCTCTGCGATCATGTTCGGAGTCATGCTGCCGGAAGGTGATTCCTCAGTCACGCCCTTTGGTTTCGAAGTCGCCGATATTTTGCGCGAGCATACGCACGGTCTCAAAATTCCAGTGATTATGGATGCGCCCTTCGGTCATAAAGGACCCTTATGGACCTTGCCCATTGGCGGCATAGCAACATTGAACGCCGATACCGGCATGCTAACGCTGGAAAAAACGGCCTAATAGACGTGGGCGTTTTGGAAGCACATGGTCCGCGCCGTCCCAATGATCGAGAATGGAGGCAATTTTACCGCTTGTGCCGATCATCACTTCGCTGATGCCGGAATAACCATGGGTCGATCCGCCGGAAAATTTCAACAATCGATCCCACCGCAAATAAACTGTATGCCCATCCTGCCCCCAAGCGCGGTCAGTGATGCGGATCGTGATCCCTTCAGTACGATCAAACAAAGATGCCATTGCGGCCGCCAACTCATCTGGACCTTGCGCCGAAAACCGCGGATCATGAAAAGATACATCCGGCTGCACCAAGGAGCCTAAGCGATGCGCCACTTGTGCTGATGTCATCATCTGCATGATCTGCACGTATTGATCGATCAAATTGTCGTTTTGTGGGCTGCTCATGAATGCGCTTTCTTATGCCGCGACAATAAAAAGAATGCAGCCTTAGCCGGCAGGCATGACACGAATTTAAGCGCGTACGACGCGGACCATGGGAATGTAATTTCAAATCGAGAAGATTTCATGCCGCGAATAATTTTATGCGCGGCGACAGAGGCAGGCACCGGCGTTTCATACCCTAAGTCCAATGTTTGTGTCATCGGCGTTGCTACATAACCCGGATTGACGACTTGCACTTTGATTTCCGTGTCGGACAAATCCATGGCCAGGCTTTGTGCGAAATTGATCAGCGCTGCTTTGGATGGTCCATAGGATAAAAACCCTTGCAATCCCATATACCCTGCAATCGAAGCCACAATCACGATATGGCCTTGTCCAAGGCCACGGAAATGAATCAAAGCCGGATCAAGCGCGTTGGCCACACCGCATAAATTCGTATCGATCGTGCGGCGGAAGCGTTCCGCATTAAAATTCATCGCGTTATCCGGTAATAATATCCCCGCATTCAGAATGATGAGGTCCAGCTTCCCCAAATGCGTAAGGATCTGCCCTACGATTTCTTTCATACGTGCGCCGTTGGCAACATCGCCAGGATAACAATGGACGGCCCCCTTGGGCGCAGTGTCTTGTAGGTCGATCAACGCTTCCGCATTTCTCGCCGTTGCAGCAATGATCCAGCCCTCACCCGCCAGT
>DATCRN010000127.1:0-2054 GCA_036568945.1 Alphaproteobacteria bacterium
CTTTTTACACTGGTGGCAAGCGTCGTTGCACGATCGAAGCGGCCAGAGCCGATAGCAAGCAACATCAAGCGTACGCGCGTCAAACTATCCATTTGGCTCACATCGCCAAGTTTGCTGATATAAAAATCAGCCAATTCCCAATCACGCTGACCTTGCGCAAAGTTCGCAGCCAGAATGTCGCCCGTGACCGTGTCATTGGGCATCCAGTTCGGATCGACAGACCGGGCAACTTTAAGATCGGTTGCAACGATCTTGTCAGTCATACGATCGCGCACACCGGCATCCAGCAGTGTCAACAACACGCCGGCAAGGATCAAACAGCAAACGGAAAGGATTGTTTTTCTGGTCATGATGCTTTCATCTTACATAGTCGAATAATTGGGACCACCGCCACCTTGTGGCACGGTCCAATCAATATTTTGCGACGGATCCTTAATATCGCAGGTTTTGCAGTGAACGCAATTCTGCGCATTGATTTGGAAGCGTTTTTTTCCAGCTTCCTCGACAATTTCATAAACAGCCGCCGGACAGTATCTTTGGGCCGGTTCCGCATAAAGCGGCAGATTGACGTCGATCGGGATATTAGGGTC
Organism: Alphaproteobacteria bacterium; assembly: GCA_036568945.1. Lineage (GTDB taxonomy): Bacteria > Pseudomonadota > Alphaproteobacteria > Micavibrionales > UBA1664 > UBA6145. The sequence continues at coordinate 591 of DATCRN010000127.1, forward strand.
ACGCAACTTCAGGTGGGATGGCTGATCTTCCTCGTGATTGGTATTGGAAATGAAGACCGAGGATAGACGATCGAAGGTGAGGACACCGTCAGCCTTAGGATAGGCTATCGGCTGATAATCGGCGGCCTTGCCGGTTTCGGCATGGTCAGCGTGATTACGCAGCGTATAAGGAAGTAACCAGCCTCCAAAGGTTTGGAACGCGGCATGGAAGAAACCGAACCAGAAGCCAAAACGAAAACCGGGGCGGATGTTGCGGACCTTATAGAGTTCCTTGTAAAGCCAGCTTTCCCGGAAATTCATTTCATAGCCCGTGCATTCCGGCGATTCGATTTTCGCATCAATATGGGCGGCGATGGCATCTGCAGCCAATATGCCGGATTTCATGGCGGCATGATTACCTTTGATTTTCGGCACATTCAGAAAACCGGCGGAATCGCCGATCAACACGCCGCCGGGGAAGGATAATTTGGGCATGGATTGGAGGCCGCCTTCGGAGAGCGCACGCGCGCCATAAGCAACTCTGCGTCCGCCTTCCAAATACGCGCGGATTGCGGGATGGGTTTTGAAACGCTGCATTTCTTCGAACGGCGAGAGGTACGGATTTTTGTAATCAAGGCCGGTCACAAAACCGATCGACACCAGATTGTCGCGCCAATGATACATCCACGATCCACCGTAGGTCTGCTGATCGAGTGGCCAACCGGTGGAATGGATCGTCAAACCTAATTTGTGTTTTTCCGGTTTGATTTCCCAAAGTTCTTTGACACCGAGAGCGTAGGTTTGTGGGTCGCGACCTTTGCGTAGTTCAAACAAGGCGATGGCCTTTTTGGTTAAAGACCCATGGCAACCTTCAGCCAAGACTGTTTGTTTGGCATGGAGTTCCATGCCCGCTTGGAAATGCGCTGTGGGCTTCCCGTCTTTGCCGATACCCATGTCGCCCGTTGCGACACCGATCACGCGGCCATCCACAATCAATAATTCCGCGGCGGCAAAGCCTGGATAAATTTCGACGCCAAGGGCAGCGGCTTGATCACCAAGCCAACGGCCGAACTCACCAAGCGAAATAATGTAGTTACCGTGATTATTCATTTGCGGCGGCGTGATCAAACGGAACGCCGCTTTGGCCGTCATATATAAGAAATGATCTTGCGTGGCAGGCACGGTTAAGGGTGCACCTAAATCTTTCCAGTTTGGCAGAAGTTCATTCAGCGCACGGGTTTCGAACGCGGCACCAGAGAGCAGATGCGCACCGACTTCCGACCCTTTTTCCAAGACGCAGACTGTCAGATTCGGATTTTGTTGCTTCAAGCGAATGGCACAGGACAGACCGGCAGGCCCTGCCCCCACAATGACGACATCGTAGTCCATAACAGCGCGGTCAGGTCTAATCGGTTCAGCCATTGTTTTTCCTTATGATTCTCTGTTACGACACTTTAAGGTTGCGCTCTGCGCACACGCAACCAC
>DATCRN010000128.1:0-11368 GCA_036568945.1 Alphaproteobacteria bacterium
GCCGAAGATGGTCACAACACGGTCTTGACCGTCTACATCGTGGCTTGCTTGGTTTTATTTGTTGCGCTTCGCAAAATGTCGGTCGTTTTGATCGCCTTGTGTCTCCTCGTCATGCTCGGTAGCCAAGTATACGCATCACAAAAGTTCGACTGGCGTCAGGCCTATATCGAAAACGCCATCGCCGGCAAACCATTCCCGCTTGAAGAAATGATTACGACATATCCGACATTCGAGCAGCACATGTTTAAATTCTTGAAGGCGCCGGATTGGGTGCGCTTCAATTCCGAATGCATTCAACCCGCCTTAAACAATCTGCCGGGCAATGCTGATTGCAAGACACCAGAAGCAATTATGCTTAGATACAATATCGATATTTTAGAATCGATGCGTCAATTGACCGCTAAAATGCAAAATACTGCCAAACTTTTGGAATCCGGCCAGATGGCAAAACGCAGCCAGTATGTCGACTGCATCGCGCAGAAAAACTGTGTGAGCATTCCGCTGTTGCCTAAAGGCGTAGATGCCGAAAAAATGGATCCGATGTCTAAGGATTATCTCGAAATCCGTCAGGCTTTCTGGTCGTTGATCAAGGACAAGAAAATGTCCAAAGAAACCTGCAATCTCACGCCTATGTGTCGTGCGCTGGTTAATCTTAATATTGTCAAAGCGGACTCGCTTCCGTTCTAAACCATGAAACGTTTTTACAAGGATGTTGCCACCGGCCCCGCATTGGATGGTGGGCTATCTGTGCTTCTTGATAATCGCCCAGTACGTACACCGGGTAAATCCTTGCTGACAGCGCCTACCGAAAGTATGGCTCAAGTGATTGCGGACGAGTGGCGCGCGCAAGGCGATTTGATTGTGCCGCAAACTATGCCGATTACGACGCTATTGACCACCTGCATCGACCGCACAATACCGGAACGGCAACCCTTGACCGAAACAGTTTTAAGTTATTTGAACAGCGATCTTTTATGCTACCGCGTACCGGACGATGAAACAGGGTTGCATCAAGAACAAAACAGACTCTGGAGTCCTTGGCTCACTTGGTTTGCCGGACGATTTGGTCACCGTCTGGATACAACCACATTATTGGCTGCATTCAGCCAAGCAGATGATGCACACCGCGATATCAGCGCCTATATCAGCAGTTTGGGGGGCCATCAATTCAACGTCCTGCAAGTAGCAACGGCCTTAACCGGATCCATTGTGCTTGCACTTGCACTGACGGAACAATCTATCACTGCCGATCAAACCTATGCGTGTGTGTTATGCGAGGAATTGTTTTATGAGCGTACGCACAAACTAGAGCAACATGGCCTCGATCCGATCGAGGAAAAACGTCGCACCGCACTTAAAGATGATTTAAACGCCTGCATCGCCTATTTACATTTACTCGATTAAATCAGCCAGGTTTTGACGTTGGGAACAGGCTTATAATCTTCCGCCAGGCGGTAGCCTTTAATAAAGCGCAGCGCAAAGAAAATAACGCACGGAGCGAAGGATAAGAGCTTGCTCCAATAAAGAAGCGGCGCGTTTTTGGTCTGGAATTCCGTTATCATCAGTGTAATTTCATCCGGCGAGGCCGCACCGGATTCCATTGCATCCGCCAGATGCTGAATCGCAGTTGAATCCGAATTAGATGATACGACCATCCACGCTATCAATGCCCCTATTGCCCAATAGGCTGACGAAATCCAAAATGTGCGCAAAATCCACTGCACATGATTTTTCCCTACGACGGTTTCGCTCAAGCGCTTTTTTAGACGATAGGCATAGATCACGCCGCAAATCAGCAAAGCAATTCCAAGACTGGAGACAATACCCATCGGCACAAAGCTGAGTGGAAAGCCTAAGACCATTAACGCATAAGCGCGGATAATGTCAGATGTATCTTCAAGCTGTTTGTCCGTTGCATTCATGGGCCTTAACGCCTTGCAAATAGTTTTTCCAGGTCAGCCAAGCTTAGCGTGACATAGGTTGGACGTCCATGGTTGCATTGGCCAGACAACGGCGTCGATTCCATTTGACGCAGGAGCGTATTCATTTCATCGCCATTGAGCACACGCCCTGCCCGCACCGACCAATGGCAGGCTTGGCGGGCAAGCAGCGCCAGAATGGCATCGCGCAAAAGTTCGGTGCTGGCACCCTCCGCCAGTTGATCAGCCAGGTCTTGTAAAAGTTCGCCAAGATCCACTTTGTCGGCAATCTGTGCTGGAATTTCGCGGACGGCCACAGCATCGGCGCCGAAGGACTCGATGACCAATCCAAAAGGTTCCAGTTCCGCTGCCGCTGCTGTTAAACGCAACACATCATCATCCGATAGCGTTACAATTTCCGGCACCAGCAAAGGTTGACGTTTCAAAACGCCGCTCGCCATGTCGTCTTTGAGACGTTCATAGACGATCCGTTCGTGTGCTGCGTGTTGATCGACGATGACCACACCATCCGCCGTCTGCGTAATAATGTAGGTTTTATGCAACTGCGCTTTGGCGGCGCCTAAAGGATAGTCTGGCTGTGAAACTGCTTGAACGGGCGACGGCGGCACGATGCTTTCGGGGGCGTTGGCAGGTTTGGATTGTGGTTGCCAAAAGTTGGTATTGGCGAAAGTATGTTCACGCACATGGCTTGTGTAGCTTTGTGGCTGATAATAGGTAGGCGATGGAATTGACGCGCCAACTGCCTGTTGAAATTGCACTGCACCTGCGGCGCTGCGCTGACCGTGCGCTTGCAAGGCTGCTTGAATGGCGCCGACCAAAAGACCGCGAATGGATGATGGATCGCGGAAACGCACCTCCAATTTGGCGGGATGCACATTGATATCAACGCTGTCGGCGGGTAAATCTAAAAAGAGTGCCGCAACCGGATAGCGATGCCCCATCAACGTATCAGCATAGGCACCCTTGAGCGCGCCCAAGAGCAATTTATCCCGCACCGGGCGGCCATTGACGAAGAGATATTGTTGCAAAGAATTGCCACGGCTAAAGGTCGGCAAACCTGCGTAACCAGTCAGTTTCACGTCACCACGTGTGGCATCAAGCGGCATGGCGTTATCGGTAAAATTCTCATCAATCACTTGCGCAATGCGCGCCAAACGGTCAGGGACAGACGCATAATTTAGAATGCTGCGTCCGTCGCTTTTAAGGCTAAAGCGTACATTGGGATGTGCCATCGCAAGGCGCGTTAAAGCGCCCTTGAGCGCCAATAATTCGGATTGGTCGCTGCGCAGAAATTTAAGGCGCGCAGGTGTCGCATAAAATAAATCGCGCACTTCAACGCGCGTGCCGGGATTACAAGATGCAGGCTGCACATCATCGAGCACGCCGCCGTTCACGGAAATTTGCCAACCCTGCAAGCTATCGCGCGATTTGGATATGATAGTAAGACGGGCAACCGCACCGATGGATGGTAAAGCCTCCCCGCGAAAACCAAGCGTGTTGATATTGACCAAATCATCGCTCGGCATTTTGGAAGTCGCGTGACGCGCTACGGCCAAGCGCAAATCACCGTCATTCATGCCGCAGCCGTCATCTTCGACACATAAATACGCTTTGCCCCCGCTGCGAATATCGACCGCAATGGACGTCGCACCTGCATCGAGCGCATTTTCGATGAGCTCCTTAGCAGCGGCGGCGGGGTTCTCAATAACCTCGCCCGCAGCGATCTGATTGATCAGATACTCGGGTAACTGGCGTATGGTTGGCATAAAAAAAGACTGGCACAAAGGCCAGCCCGGTTTCAATGTCAAAGCGGTTAATATCAGAGCATTTCCGTACCGGCGTCCATGATCGCGCCGTCCATGATGGCCCCTGCGAAAATGGCACCATCCAGCCGCGCGCCAGTTAAATCGGCCTTGCGCAGATCCGCGCCGGAAAAATCGGCGTAGCACAAATCCGCATTGGTCAAACGCACACCCGCAAGCTTGGCATTGCGCATCACGGAATAACGGAGCGTGGAGCCTGTCATGTTCACAGGCTGAATGCGCTTGATCGCGCCGTCTTGGCCGGTGAACAAAAGCGGGGTTAAATTCGCGCCGGTGAAATCACAACGTGAGAGGCGCGCATCTTTAAACGACGAACCGCGTACGTCGGCATTGACGAACAAGCAATCCCGGAAGTCGGATTCATCGAAAATCGATGACTGCATTTCAACGCCGGAGAAATCTTGATTAAGGAAGTTAGCGGAAATCGCCTTCATAGCCGTCAACGAATATCGCGACAAATCTTCCAGCTCGCGTAGGTCATAGCCCGATAAATCGAGTTGTTTGCCTTGTCCGCCGCCGCTTTTAACCCAGTTGGCATGATCTTTTAACAGTTCAGATAGCGGACGTTCCATATTGGAAACTTCGTCCCCAGTCGGTTTTTCTGTGACTGTATTGGTAAAGTCAGCGCCCGCAGTTTCCGCCATATTCATGGTGGTTTTTTCTAAGATCGCATTTTTAAGTCCCGCACCCCGCAAGTCGGAGCCAGACAGATCGGAGTGCGATAAGTTCGCGCCCTCCAAATTCGCATTACGGAAGTCAGCACCTTGAATGCGTACGTTCGATAGATCAGCGTCGGAGAAGTCCGCGCTTGATGCGCGCACGCCCGACAAATTGGTTTCCATCATGCGCGCGCCGGTGAAAACGGTTTTAGCAATCGGTGCATTGGTTGAATCACGACGCAGGCGGTCGGCCAAATATCCTTCTGCGCCTTTTTCCATGATTTTACCTTCACGCAAATCGGCGGATTTAAGATCAGCGCCTTTCAAGTTTGCGCCGGCAACGAACGCACCACGGAAGTCGGCACGCACGAAGGATGCATGTTCAAGATTGGCGCGGCGCAAATCGCACGCAAAAAACGTCGCGGATACGAATTTGCCGTTCGACATGTCGACGCCAATGAGGCACGAGCCTGTAAAGTCAGCATGGCTTAAATCTTGATTGCGGAAGGAAAGGCCCGACAAATTTCGAAATTTGATAACCGCACGCGCTCCGCCATGATGTCCCTTCATGTACAGCCCGTGCAGTTTGATGATTTGGTCCAGTTCCTCTTGGGAGAGGTGGGCCATCATGATTTCGCCCGTAGGGGCGTTTTGTGTACTCATATCAAGACGTTACATATACAAAAAAATGCCTTTAACCTACCTAATACTCTCAACCAAAAGTATGAAGATAGAGTTTATGCGTTGATGGATCTCCTTCCAGATTGTGCTCGACTTGAGGGCCTGGCGCAAGCAGGTCTTTGGCTAGGATTTTGCCCAATTCGACCCCAAATTGATCGAACGGATTGATCCCCCAAATAAAGCCTTGGAAGGCTGTCTTATGCTCATACAAAGCCAGTAAAACCCCGAGGTTCCGGGCATCAAGCCGCGGCAACAAGATTGCCGTGGATGGACGGTTACCAGGGTATGTTTTATGACCATCAGACGGGTCCGTACGACCCAACATAAGGGCGCGTCCCTGTGCCAACATATTGGCCAGCAGGGCATTATGCCGCACCCCTGCCTCACGCGGTTCAAGGACGCCAATAAAGTCGGACGGGATCACTTCAGTCCCCTGATGCAGCATTTGGTAAAACGCATGCTGGCCATTCGTCCCCGGTTGACCAAATACGACAGGACATGTGGCATATGTCACAGGCATGCCATCGCGCGTCACGGATTTGCCGTTCGATTCCATCTCCAGCTGCTGCAAATAATTGCACAGAAGGTTGAGGCGTTGCGCATAAGGTAAAATTGCTTCGGATGAACAGCCCATAAAATTACGATACCACACGCCAAGAAGCGCCATGGTAAGCGGAATATTGCGCTCAGGTTCCGCCGTGCGTGCATGAACATCCGCCATATGTGCGCCATCGAGCAAATCTTTAAACGCATCATAACCGCAGCCAAGCAGCACCGGGAAACCGACCGCGGACCACACGGAAAAACGGCCGCCAACCCAATCCCATAGCGGCAATATCTGATCGGCAGGAACTCCGGCCGCAAGCGCTGCAGATGTGTTGGCGGTTAGCGCTACAACACGCGACCAGTCCCCACCAAGCCAGGCGATTGCAGCCTCCAGATTGAGAGAGGTCTCTTGAGTCGTAAAAGTTTTGGACGCAACACTAATATAGGTGGTTTGGGGATTTAAACCACGCATCGCTTTGCCTAAATCTTCCGGGTCAACATTTGCCACAAAATGCACACGTGGATTGGTGCCATTTTCAAGCGCGTCATAGACAAGACGCGGACCTAAGTCTGATCCGCCGATACCGATGTGAATGACATCCGTGCAACCGGATGCGCGAATATGGTCCGCAAGCGCACGCATACGGCCTAATGTTTCTTGCACAATCGCAGGCCCGTTCGGATCGCGCAGTGCGGTATGATGCGCAGCACGCCCCTCGGTCACGTTGACGCGGTCACCGGCACACATGCGTTCGAACCAGCCGCTGACATCTTGATGCAACGCCAAGCGGTGCAGCAAATCAAGAGTTTCATCTGTCGCGATATGTTTTGAAAAATCAACCACGACATCACCAAGATTCATGGTCATACGATCGACCCGATCTTCGTTTGCGACCAAATCGGCGATTTTAAAATCGCGCGCAACTGATGCGTGGGATTCCAGCATTTGCCAGATCTCGGACCGCGTTAAATCATCTGTCATTTGGATACCGTTTCAGCATTGGGAATGGAGGTCCATTCCAGCATGGTGAGCCCTTCGGGCTTCGCTCCAACCGCAACCACGATAGGATTTACGGCAAAGATACGTTCCGCCACACGCTGAATATCAGCCGGCGTTACGGCCAGAATTTTAGCGGCATAATCATCCAGCGCCGTAATAGGACGATCGTTAAGTTGCAGCTCAACCAAAGCGCCGGCCGTGCGCTGTGTGGATGAAAATTGCAAGGGAAGTGATCCCGTCAAATAATCCTGCGCGGCTTTGAGCGTTCCCGCATCCACTGGCGTCGTTTTCATGGCATCCGCCACTTCCCCGATCAGATCCAAAGTTTTGACGACATTGCCGGGAAGCAAAGATGCCGATACCACCAAACGATCTGCATGATCGAGATTATAAGCCGATGAGTAAATGCCATAGGTCAGACCACGCTTTTCGCGAATTTCCGCCATCAGGCGTGATGAAAAACCGCCGCCGCCGAAAATGTAATTCATGACCACCGAAGCGTAATAATCAGGGTCATGTACAGAAATGCCAGGCCATGCGACCGATAAAGATGTTTGCGGAATATCCTGCGCGTAATAAACAGCCTGGCCTGCCTGCGGCATGATTTGGTCGGGAATAAGGGGGACATCAGCCTTTTGCGGCAGGCCACCAAACAGCATATCTGCCATTTGGCCGGCTTGTTCCGGCGTGATATCTCCCGTCATACCAATCACTAAGCGTTCACGCACGAAATGATTAGCACGCGTCATCCGTAAATCAGCGGCATTTAACGTGGTAAGCGTTTCAACCGTACCACCCGTATTCATGGCATAAGGATGCCCCTGATACATCAAATCATTCAAAATGCGCGCGGCGATCCAATCGGAATCCGACAGATTGGATTTAATGCGTGCAATATTGGCAGCACGCATGCGGTCCACAGCTTCTGTATCAAAGCGCGGCCCCATAATGGCGCCCTTCATGAGTTTCTCAGCTTCCGGCAAGTGGCGCGTCAGCGTACGCATCTGACCGTAGAACTGATCGCGCGAGAATGAAAAGGACAGATCAATTGCATTGTCGCGCAGCGCCCCTTGGAAATCTTTGGATGGCATATCGCCAAAACCTTCATCCAGCGTATTGGATAAAAGTTGCGTGACGCCTTGTTTGTCCGGTGTATCAATCGCAGCGCCTGTGCGGAAAGCAAAGGTGAGCGCCACGACAGCCAGCGAATGATCTTCAACAAGCCACACTTTAAGGCCCCCCGGCGAGGTCACTTCTTTAATGTCCAGAATTTTGGCCTGGGCCGCAAACGGTACGAGCAACGCGAACAGCAAGACAAAGATTTTACTGCGCATCTTTTCCCCCCGTCTTCTCCGCGGTCGGCGGCAACAAATAACCGGTGATGCCCTTGCGGCCCAATACGTATTTATTAAGCGCGTCCTTAACTTGCGCAGGCGTTACCGACTCCAAACGCGTGGGCCATGTTTCAATATCATCCAGCCTCTCGCCGGACGCGAGTGCATATCCGATGGTCATCGCTGGACCCGCGAGGGAATCGAGCGCATAGACGGCTTCGTCCTGTTGACGAGCAATAGAATTTTTAACTTCGGCATCCGTAAAACCTTTTTCACCGATATCTTTCAAAACGCGCGTTACAGCATCACCTAGCTTTTTCATGTCGACGCCGTCAGCCGGCACGGCATAAACCATGAATGATCCGTCATCGAGCGCGGTCGAGTCATATCCAGCATTGATCGACGTTGCGATTTTTTCCTTCACGACCAGCTCTTGATACAAATTTCCTGTGGGGCCCGCGAGCAAATCAGCGAGCACATCCAACGCCAGCGAGTCTTGCGGTGCCTGATGGGCGGCTGGCGCGCGCACCATATATTCCCACAAAGGCTGGCGCACATTGGCCTGGGTATGCGTGACGATAGGTGTTTCTTTTAAATCTTCCAAATCAGGACGCGCGCGCTGCGGCACATCTTCTTTCGGCAGAGCTCCATACGTAGCCTGCGCAAGCGGCAAGACGTCTGCCAAAGTCACGTCACCAGAGACGACCAAAATCGCGTTATTAGGTGCATACCAATGTTTGTAGAATTGCAATGCGTCAATCCATTTAAGTTTCTGCATCTGCTCCATGCGGCCTAAAATTGGATTACCGTAGGGATGACCCTCAAACAAAACATCTCGCATTTTTTCGCCAAGCGTGGCCGCTGGACTACTTTCAACATTCTGACGACGTTCTTCGATCACGACTTCCTTTTCAGAAACGATTTCTTTGAAGGGCGGGGTCATATCATTCATGCGTTCGGATTCCATACGCATGACGTCGGCTAGTTTATCTTTGGGCACGATCTGGTAATAGGCGGTATAGTCCCACGACGTAAACGCATTATCGTCGCCGCCCATTTGTTGAATAATTTCCGAAAATTTTCCTGTAGGGATGTGCGGCGTGCCCTTGAACATCAAATGTTCCAAGAAATGCGCAACGCCTTTGGCACCCGGTTTTTCTTCCCCTGCGCCTGCCTTATACCAAACCATGTGTGTGACAGCTGGCGTGCGGTGGATAGGCACAACCACGATTTCCATACCGTTATCTAAAACAGCTGTTTGCGCGTTGTATACTTTATGGACATCAGATGCCGGTGTAACCACATCCGTGGCAAATGCGCCGCTGGTAAGGGCGGCGCATAAAGAAACACTTAAGAGAAGTTTGCGAACCAAAGCTTACTCGCTTTCGAGAATATCCTCGTTGCGTTTTTCGACGGAGGAAGATTTTTTGCTATCCGGCATTTTTTTTTCAGACACGCCAGACGCTTCCAATTTTTTCTGCTCTTCAACAGGATCGATGGTTTTGCCCCTGGGTTCCTTATCCTTCCAGAACAGCAACTTTTCGGCAGCTGGTTGTTCGGATTTATCAAGTTCCACCATTTCGGAATCAAGCGAGTCGCGCACGCTGGAATTGGACGGCGATGCGCCAAGCTTGCCTAGGATTGCGCTATTGGCGCCTGTCGGAGCCTCGGGCTCTTCACGCTGAATGCCTTTGACATCTTCAGTGCCGAAAACTGTTTTCTTCGCTTGCTCACGCACGCTCAGTTCCATCGGACGATCAGCGCCGGGACGCGGTGGACGGAGCGTGTAATCAGGCGGCACGCTTAAGGGCGCACGCGTCACGACGGAAAATTCATCCGGCGGGGACGCCTTTAAACCCAGCTTTTCTTTGACATCGTTATCGCCACCGCAAGCCGACAAAGCAAGCACAGTGACGAGGGAGGCATAGGACACAAGTCTTTTCATATCGGGCATTCTAAGCACTCTTTTTGGCAAAAAATAGACCATGCAGCAATAAAAGGACCACGCCTATGGAAATGGCCGCATCCGCCACGTTGAAGGCAGGGAAATGGGCGCCTCCCACATGAAAGTCAAGGAAATCGGCCACTGCACCAAAACGCAGGCGATCCGCCACGTTGCCGAGCGCGCCGCCCACAATTAGGCCTAAAGCACAAATTTCAGGCACCGCGCGAGACCGAATCATCCAGATGGAAAAACCAACAATGATGCCTAAAATGGCAAGCAAAAGGATGAGACCTAAGCCCTGCATCAAGCCAAAACTGATGCCGAAATTCCACACCATTGTTAAATTGAAAATCGGTGCAAGGGACAGCGAAACTTCCGGCAAACGATCCGGGGCTGATGAAAGCCACTGCATAAAAGTATGCGGATCACCCAATCCTGCAGCAGGACGGAATAAAAATTCGAGTACCCACCATTTACTGATCTGATCAAGGACCAACAGGGCGAAGACCACCAAGGGCCCCAGAATTTTTTGTCCGCTCATGTCTTAAGCTGCCTTCTGGCTTTTTTTTAAATACCATGCGACGGCATCGGCATCGCGATCGGACAGTGGGACACCGCCGAGTTCTGCGCGCGGTTTGACATCCGGTAAAATTTTCCAGCAGCGCTCACATTTTTGGCCTTCGGCTTTTTCGATCGTAACGGAGGGCTCGCCCACTTTTACGGTTGCTTGGGATGTGATGCAGATTTCCGCCCAATCGATACCAGGAATATTATTTTTAAGTGTAATGATTGGGTGCGCTTCTAGCGCGGAGCCGATGAGTTTGGCGTTACGTGCCTCTTCCAGCGCTTTCAAAACGTCGTCGCGCACAGCCAAAGCATGCTGCCATTTTTCAGCCAACGCCTTGTTGTGCCAAGACGCCGGAATTTTGACGAAAGTTTTCAAATGAATACTGTCGGCATCATCCTTGAATACGCCGCGGGGACGGTAGGACCACGCATCCTCCGCTGTGAAGGACAGAACAGGCGCAACCCAGGTGCAAAGCGCTTCGAAGACGGCTGCCATCACCGTGCGATACACGCGCCGGTCTTGATTGTCATCACGGTCGCAATAAAGACGGTCTTTGCGGATATCGAAGTAGAAGGACGATAATTGGCTATTACAGAAACCATGCACAATCGTGGCCATTTTGCCGAACTCATATTTGGCTATGCAGTCCTTCACCTGCGTATCAACGACAGAAAGTTCATGCAGAATATATTGTTCCAACTCCGGCAAATCTTTCGGGTTCGATATATCGACACTTTCGCTACTATCGAAACCTTCGAGCGCGCCTAGGAGATAACGAAACGTATTGCGCAGACGGCGATAAACATCGGATGTGGTTTTTAGTGTTTGCGCACCAATGCGAATGTCTTCGCTATAATTGGACAGGATCGTCC
>DATCRN010000129.1:0-3415 GCA_036568945.1 Alphaproteobacteria bacterium
AAAGCTTCGGCGATTTCTTGTTGGGTGGGCATATCGCACAGGCCTGCTTTGGCGAAGGCGATTTTGGTCGTGATAAGCGCTTGCATTCGAATGCTCCTAGTTGTCAGGCGGATCCATCATTGTCCGCTTTCGGTTGGAAGCGATTATGTCTAGCGATTAGCAGGCATTATGTCGAGTCTTTAGTGCGCTTTGGCCCAATTCGGCCCTGTGCCTGCCTCGGCGGTCAAGGGAATGCCAATATCTGCGACCTGTTTTGATTCCATGATGCCTTTGATCAGGTTTGCTGCTTCATCGGCCTTATCCGCCGGAACTTCGAAGACGAGTTCGTCATGCACCTGCAAAAGCATTTTGCAGTTTAGGTCCGGGCATTCGTCGAGTGCGCGGTCCACACGCACCATCGCGCGACGCATGATATCGGCAGCGGTGCCTTGCACCGGCGCGTTGATCGCCTGACGCTCCGCGCCACTTCTACGCGCGCCGTTTTTATCATTGATGCCATCGATGAAACATTTGCGACCGAACATGGTTGTTACATACCCGTTGCGGCGCGCTTCATCTTTCGCCGCGTCCATGAAGGTGAGCAGTTCGGGGAAGCGGGAGAAATATTGTTTAATGTAATCGTTAGCTTCCGCTGCCGGAATACCGAGGTTCTTCGCCAGACCCCAACCAGATATGCCATAGATGATACCGAAATTAATCGCCTTGGCATTACGGCGAATATCCGGCGTCATTTGATTTAAAGGGACACCGAACACTTCAGATGCGGTAAGGGCATGAATGTCGACACCATCTAGGAACGCTTTTTTAAGCGCTGGGATATCGGCCATGGCAGCGGCCAAACGAAGTTCAATTTGGCTATAGTCAATCGACAGAATGACATTGCCGTCCTCAGGAATGAAGGCCTCGCGGATGCGGCGGCCTTCTTCGGTGCGGATCGGAATGTTTTGCAGGTTTGGATCGGTGGATGCCAAACGTCCCGTCGATGTGTGCGCGAGTGCAAACGATGTATGCACGCGGCCTGTGCGCGGATTGATTTCGTTTTGCAGAGCATCCGTATATGTACTTTTAAGTTTGGAAAGTTGGCGCCAATCCAAAATATGTTGGACAATTTCGTGGCCTTGTTCGGCCAAATCTTCCAACACATCGACCGCTGTTGACCAATCCCCAGTTTTGGTTTTCTTGCCCGACGGTAGCCCCATTTGGCCGAACAAGACTTCACCCATTTGTTTGGGCGATGCGATATTGAATTGCGTGCCGGCTTCCTTGTGAATGATCGCTTCCAATGCGGTGAGCTTTTTAGAGAACTCGACCGACAAGCCTTTTAAGAAAGCCGTGTCGACTTTAATGCCGCGCATTTCCATTTTGGCAATGACAGGGATCAGCGGGCGGTCCATGGTTTCATAGACTTTGGTCATTTTTTCTGCCGCGAGACGCGGTTTTAAAACCTGGTGCAAGCGCAAAGTGATGTCTGAATCCTCTGCCGCATATTGCGTGGCGGGTTCGATCGCAACTTCGGCAAAGCTGATTTGTTTTGCGCCTTTGCCCGTCACGTCTTCATACAAAATCGTTTTGTGGCCCAGATGACGCATAGACAAATCATCCATGTTATGCGGATGCGATGACCCGTCCAGCGCGTAGGAAATGATCATCGTGTCATCAATCGGTGTTACATCCGATCCTGCAAGTTTGAACATCTGCAAATCATATTTGATATTCTGTCCGACTTTTAAGACGGCAGGATTTTCGAGAAGTGGCTTTAAAATCACCATTGCTTCTTCTTGCGACATTTGTTTGATGGCGTGTCCATCATCGCCGCCTAATAAATCCATTTGCGGCTTGCGGTGTGCGACCGGGATATAAGCACCCGTTCCTGCATCGAAAGACATGGAAATCCCCACCATATCGACGCGTGATGGTGTCAGGCCTGTCGTTTCGGTGTCGATGGAAACGATACCGGCGGCGGTTGCTTTATCGACCCAGTCTTTGAGTGCCGCGGCATCAGTCACTGTCGTGTAATGCGTTTTGATCGGTTGCGGCAGGGCAGGCTTAGCCGGCGCAGGAGCATCGCTGACCAAAACATTGGGCGCAGTAGATGCGGGTGCAGTTGCCCCTAGGCGCGCGAGGACAGATTTGAATCCATGGCTCGCCAAAAATTCAGCCAGTTTTGGATTCGTGATATCGCCGTCGCCAAGTTGATTAAGCGGTTTGGGCATTGGCGCGTTTTCATCGAGCGTCACCAGGCGTTTGGAAATGCGCGCATCTTCGACACTTTCTTGCAATGTCAAACGGCGTTTTTCTTGTTTGATTTGATCAATGCTCGATAACAGCGTTTCAAGATCGCCGAATGTGTTGATCAATTCCGCTGCGGTTTTAGGGCCGATGCCACGCACGCCGGGCACGTTATCGGTGGGATCGCCCATTAAGGCTTGCACATCGATGACTTTGTCTGGTGTGACACCAAATTTTTCCATCACTTCCGCAGGACCAATCGTTTTTTGTTTGATCGGGTCATACATGCAAACGCCATCGCGAATGAGCTGCATCAAATCTTTATCGGATGATACGATGACGACTTCCTTGCCTGCCGTCGTACCCGCCTTTGCATACGCTGCGATCAAATCATCTGCTTCATACCCTTCTACTTCTAGAGGCTCGAATCCGAACGCACGGGTTGCATCGCGGATCAGGGGAAATTGCGGAATGAGATCTTCTGGTGTTTCAGATCGATTGGCTTTGTAGTCGGCATATATCTCATTGCGGAAATTATCGCGCGCCGCATCGAAAATGACTGCGACATGTTGCGCGTTTTGATCCTTCAAAAGGCGTATTAACATGTTCACGAACCCTAGGACGGCGCCCACGGGCACCTTTTGCGGGTTTGTCAGGGGCGGCAACGCATGGAACGCCCGGAAAATAAATCCTGACGCATCAATGAGATAGAGCTTTTCATTTTGGGCCATGGCCAAGACCCTAAATACTTGAAAGGCTTAAGGCAATCGTTAACCTTTGCCCCTGTAGAATGCAGGGATATAAACGAGTTATTGGGTAAAAATGTCCTCGAATACCGCTCCTATTCCCTTGAATGCCGCCAATATGACGGATCAAGAAAAGGTCATGTTTGAAAAGCTGGCCAAGTTGGAGACGTTTATCGCCCGCCGTTTTGATGAAATTTCCATGGAAATTAACGCAACGGCCCAGCAGCTCGATATGGCTGAAGGGGGCATTGCTTCTCGTTTTTCAGAAGTTCTGACCGTCTTATCCGCAGTATCGCATTCCGGTGCCGGCAATACTGCTGCGAACGCCGGCGTGGAATTAGAAGCGGTCATCGCCGATACAGATAATGCTGCTACATCTATTATGGATTCCGCTGCGCGTATCACCGATTTTGTGACTCAGGCCGAAACGGCCGCTGATG
>DATCRN010000130.1:0-9653 GCA_036568945.1 Alphaproteobacteria bacterium
CTTTGGGACCGTCCCGAAGGTGGGGGCGGTGAAATATCCTTGATGCGCGGACGTGTATTTGAAAAGGTCGGCGTGAACATCTCGACCGTGCACGGAAGTTTCTCGGAAGAATTTCGCGGCAAGATCCCCGGTGCGGATACAAATGATGGTCGGTTTTGGGCTGCTGGCATTTCGCTTGTCGCTCATATGCGGTCTCCTCTTGTGCCCGCTGTTCATATGAACACACGACGCATTGTAACATCCAAATCTTGGTTTGGCGGCGGCGCTGATTTAACACCAATGATCGCCAATGACGATGACGCCAAGCAGTTCCATTTAGCCCTTAAACAATGTTGCGATCGGCACAATCCGGACTATTACCCGCGTTTCAAAACCTGGGCCGATGAATATTTTTTCATCAAGCACCGTAACGAAGCGCGTGGAGCCGGCGGCATATTTTACGATTATCTAGATTCCGGCAATGCTGCCAATGATCTCGCATTCACACAAGATGTCGGTAAGACTTTCTTAAATATTTATCCGCAAATCGTGCGCAAACATATGTTTGAATCCTGGACGCAGGAACAACGTGAAGCGCAGTTGGTAAAACGCGGTCGTTATGTCGAATTTAATTTGCTATATGATCGCGGTACCGTGTTTGGACTGAATACAGGCGGCAATGTCGATGCCATTTTAATGTCTCTGCCGCCCGAAGTGCGCTGGTAATAAATATTTTTAGCATGCACTTGTCATCACGTGGAACTATTCCATCTGTAAGCCTATTATTATCGTAGTTATTTTCTTAACGGAGTGGTCGTCTCATGGCCGCAAAACCGCTTTCCATTCTCATCGTTGATGATTCCGCTGATGATCGGGATTATTTCGCACGGCTGCTTGAAAAAGGATCACCTGGATATTGGGCCATTCAAACGGCGGCAAGCGCGAACGACTGTTTTACGTTTTTGGATCAGCAGAAATTCGATTGTGTGCTGCTCGATTACAATTTGCCGGCCAAAGACGGCTTGCGAGTCTTAAATGAAATTCGCCTGCGTTGGCCGGATTTGCCGGTCATCATGCTGACCGGCGAAGGCAATGAGAATATTGCCGTGCAAGCGCTCAAAAGTGGCGCGCAAGACTACATGCCCAAAGGTTCGATCACTGCGGATTCTTTATCATCTTTGATCAAAGCTGCGATGGATCGTAAGCAACAGGAAATGGCATTCTTATATCAGGCCAATCATGATGATCTAACCGGTCTTGCGAACCGCCGTATGTTTGTCGATCGTTTGCAGCACGCGTTTTTGAGATCGCAGCGCACCGGATCGTCGCTTGCGCTTCTTTATTTGGATTTAGATGGGTTTAAGGGTGTGAACGATACGCATGGGCACGCTGCAGGAGACGCGCTTTTGCAACAAGTTGCCCAGCGTATCGTCGATTCTTTACGCGAATACGATACGCCAGCTAGGTTGGGCGGCGATGAGTTCGCGGTTCTCTTGGAAGATTTGCCGGGTGACGGCGTAGATCGATCCGCCTTGGTTGCTCAGCGCACTATTCAATCCATCACAGGTGTATCTTACGCAATTGAAGGCCATGATGTGGAAATCGGCGTCAGTCTAGGTATTGCGCTTTATCCCCTGATGGCGAAAACTCCGGAAGGTTTGTTTAAATTGGCGGATAAGGCCATGTATGCCGCCAAGCACGACAACAAACGGCACCGCGAGCGCAACCAGCAGCGCCGCCGCAAAATGGCCAGCTAATTTAAGCGACTGACTTTTTACGCATATAATCCAAAACTTGGGTGCGGCCCGGTTTGGCGTCTTCATTCAACCACCAAGTCTCAATATCTTTAATGGCGGCACCCATATCTTCCCCGGGCATAATCCCCATAACTTGCGCCACATCGCTACCGTTGATAGGAAGCACCGGCACTGATGCGGTATTGATTTGATCGATCAAGCCTTCCAGCTTTGCAATTTGCGGCTGTTTGTCTTTGAGAAATCCGTACAAAACCGTACCGCTCAAACTAATGTCTTTGCCAAAGTGATAGAGGTTTTGGTTGATGCTGGCAGGTTGCGCGCGGATAAATTCGATATTTTTAGTTAGAAAGGCACGTAAAGCATTTGATAAGACAAAGGTTTTATCAAGCACATCGAACGGTACTTCAATGTCATTCCGGCACACACTATAGGCAAAAAGCAGCTTTAAATCATTTTGTGATGACCGATCGGCAATTAATTTTTGTAGGTCCCGGTATTTGCCCTGATCGAAATCCGGCGAAATCACACCCGGCAAAATATCGTACTCGCGTAATTGCTCGATCACCTCGCCCGCACCTTTGGTCGGTAGAATTTTTTCAAATTCCTGGGTCACTCGCTCCCGCGATAATTTAGCGATATTTTCGGATGCCCGAATGCAGGCTCTTACCCCTTCCAGATCTGGTCGGCCTTTGCCGTAGCGAGCGTGGAAGCGGAAGAAACGCAGGATACGCAAAAAATCCTCATTAATCCGGCGTCCCGGATTACCCACAAAACGGATTAACCCCGCCTTCAAATCATCAATGCCCTGGTGCGTGGGGTCATAGATATGAGCATCCATATCCATTAAAAGCGTGTTGATGGTGAAGTCGCGGCGCTTAGCGTCCTGGACCCAATCTTTGGAAAATGCGACCTCCGCATGACGTCCGTCTGTGTGCACATCTTGGCGCAGTGTGGTGATTTCAAAATGACGTTTGTCGATGACCGCCGTAATCGTCCCATGCTCGATGCCGGTAGGCACAGTACGAATGCCGGCATCTTTCATACGCGCAAGAACCTGGTCCGGCGTTTGGTTGGTCGCGATATCGATGTCAGTGACTTTTTCACCCAAAATCGCGCCGCGTACAGCGCCGCCAACCAGCAAAGCATTACCGGCCCCCAATGCATGCATGACTTGCAAAAGCGCAGGGTCTTTCAGCCACTCGGGCGGATCAATACTCAAAGCCGATTTCATAGGCTTAAGTTTAGCAGATTTTATTGATTGAAGAAGATGGGCTTAGACCGAATATGTTCGGTACGTAACGCAGGCCCTGCGGCTGGTTCCACGTCCTGGACCAACGGCTGAACACGTAAGGGCGGATGCTGCCTGCCGTATTTTGCAAGCTTTGCTTGATAGACGGCATAGCCTTCCAGCACGCGTTGAACATAGTTGCGCGTTTCATAGACTGGAATGGTTTCCATCCAATCCAACATGTCGATCTGACCTGTACGCGGATCACCGAACATATTGATCCACTGGTTCACGCGGCCTGGGCCCGCGTTATAAGACGCAATCGCTAAGGGCAGTGATCCATCAAAACGATCCAGCATTTGTTTAATATAGATAGTACCCAATTGTACGTTATGCTCCGGGCTTGCCGTCAGCATCGATGTGTTATGCGCAAGGCTGTTTTTACGCGCCGTTTCTCTCGCGGTCGCGGGCATGAGCTGCATCAAGCCCAGCGCGCCAGAGGAAGAGACTGCCTTTGGATCAAATTGGCTTTCCTGACGGATGAGCGCATGAATAAGCGCCGCGTCATTGTTATTTTTGCCCACCGTTGATGTGATGGTCGGGAACAAATAATCGATCAGATAAAGACCTTTGCGCTCAGCTTCCTTCGCGGTCTTAACAGCCTGATCCACCTGCCCCATCGACACTTCAAAATCAGACAGCATCGCAAAATCTTGCGGACTGTCGCATGCTTTTAGCATCGTCGATAAGAACATGGCGCGCTCATCACCCAAGCCTGCGCGATGCAAAAGTTTGGCAGCTTGCACCAAATCGCGATTATTGAAGGCAGCTTGTTGTTCTGCAGAAACAGCGGGCTTATCGCCTTTGATCAAATTCAGCGGCAGGTTGATGCGCTGTGCCGCTTGCTGGCCATAGAATGTCGTCTGATATCGTGCCGCGAGTTGATACCATTGCAAAGCGATGTCGCGATTGTTGAGCGCCTCGGATGCGCGCCCCGCCCAGTAAGCGGCGCGTGCGCGGCTGATCGGCGTTTGTACATTATTGAACATTTTCTCAAAATGCTCGAACGCTTTATAGGCTTGTCCGGTGTGACGCAGAGCAAGCCAGCCCGCTAAAAATTCCGCTGCAGCATAATCGGCACTCCCACCCGGAAGTCCATGTGCCGCAGCCAAGCGATACGCTTCACGGTAATTGCGTTGCTCGATCATACGACGCGCCATCACATGACGTTCTTTCCACCACGCGGCAGGGTCAGTCGTTTGCCCTGCTGGTGGCGCCGCATGCAAAATTTGGATCGCGCCTTGATCGTCATTGTTTTGGCGGCGCCATTGCAACCGCGACAACATCAAGCCGGCATCTTGCAACAATCCGCGTGGTACTTGACTTAAACGTCCTTGCACACCTTTATCGCCTTCTTGCAATGCAATGCGCGCTTCAACCAATTGCGGGTAACCATTACCGACGTGCATCGCAAGCGCGCGCGCAGCCGTATATTGTTTATCGCTCATCATACGTTCGATGCGGCGCACATGATCTTGGCTGCCTAGATATTGCCCGTAATTGGCAAGAATGGCTGATTGTTCGTCGGCTGTTAAATTCGCGTTGACCCACCAATCTTTGAGGATAGATACAGCGCTACCCGTTTGGCGCATTTGTAACAGCGAAGCCATGTAACGATTCATGCCATTGCCGGACACTGGCTTGTTACGCGAAAACCAATTGATGACTTGCTGGGTGCTTAGGTCGTCCGGCAATCTTGTTTCAGCAATCCGCGCCAATTTTTCGGATTGCGGCCAATGCGGATGCGTGGACACAAACGATGCTATTTCCGGAAATGACGCGCGTGTATCGCCATCCAGCAAATACATCCAGGTGACGATATCGCCCGCAATCGATCCGCGAGCAGCCTGTTGCCGCGCCTGCTGCCACTGTCCTGCTTCTGCCGCACGAACCGCGCCGATGTCATTGGCATAAACAGGCGTGAACGCGAACAGCGATGCGCTAAGAGCAAGGGCAAAAAAGATCCGGCGGTGGAGCATGCTCAGCAGTCTAAATGCTTCGCGCGTAAAATCTCAACAATTGGTTTTGGTTGATTAACAGCCCCGTTCCGGGCATTGTGCCTCCCATTATGGCGGAAAAGAAGGCCACCCCACGCAAATCGTACTTAACTGCCGGTCAGATGATCGCGCAGAACCGTCGCGCGCGCTTTGATTACGAATTGGATACGCCCATCGAGGCAGGCATTCAACTCACGGGGTCGGAACTCAAATCTTTGCGCCAAGGCCTCGCATCCATTGGCGAATCTTATGTGGGTGAAAAGGGCGGCGAACTTTACCTTTTGAACGCGACCATCCAGGAATACACGCAAAGCCCCATTCATTCCCGCCATGAACCCAAGCGGCCCCGCAAATTACTGTTGCATGCCAAAGAAGTCGCAAAATTTATTGGTGCAATACAGCGCGAAGGCTACACGGTCGTCCCGACCCGCCTATATTTCAATACGCGGAATATGGTGAAACTCGAAATCGCGCTGGGTAAGGGTAAAAAGCTGCATGATAAGCGGCAAACCCAAAAATCCCGCGATTGGGGACGGGCGAAAGCGCGCCTTCTTAAAGGGTAACCCCCTATTTTTGCAAAAAACTCGGTATTTCTTATGAAAAAACTAGCATTCGCTAGGTCTTATCCCTATAAGTAAGGTTTGCATATTATGAAAAGGGTTAATGTCGTGCGTTCTACCGGTGTAGCCGCCCTGTTAATGGTCCTTTCCACCACGTCCGCGGGCGTGGGGCAAGACGCTGCGCCTTTGGGCTATGCTCCGGAAAACGGCGAAACCAATACTGACATCGCAACAGACCCGACCCGCTGGCTGGGTAATCCCCGTTTTACTCCCAAACTCGAACCGGAATTAACACCGGCATGGGAACTCGATTGGACTCATGCTGATCTGGGCCCGGATGGTGTGATCCATGTAAAGATCGAAGAAGACATCGCCGCAGAAACGCCACGTGCGAAGCCACTGACTTTCGAGACGATGAACGAAGTTTTAAGCGCCTTCATGGACGATACTTTCACGGCGCTGAATTATGCGAACGTCCCGCAACCTTTGTTAAATACAGCTCTTTTATCAGGTGCCGCTGCACCCCATGAATTGGGCCTGTTCCAAGACGGTACTGTGGTACGCTCGCCTCTGCCGAAAACAATTCGCGATGAAAACGGTGCCGTTGATGTTGCCGCTACATTTGATGCGTCTGTCGATGAGCTTAAAAAAGAAATCACTAGCGTTGATGTTCCTTTGCCGCGTCGCGTGCCGGCTGCTCTGATCACCCGCCAGCGCATAGCTGCCATGTCAGAAGAATTTGGTTTTGTGACGATGGATTCGTTACCAAAAGAAACGCGCGGACAGATTGACCTTGCTCAAATCGAGGCATCTCAAGGCGCGGAGCCCGTCCGCATTGCGCAGTACACCTTAGCCAATCTGGGTTATAAAGCCCGGTAATCCTTAACTTTCTTCAGATTTTCCCAAGCATTTTTTATTGGACATAAGAGTCAGCGCGGGAGTAAACCACCCCTCATCAAGTAAACCTTAGAGGGGAATACCCAATCATGACTTCTACACCTGTGGTTCCGCAGCATGTGCTGGACCGTTATTTTTCCAAAGCAAATTATACTGATCAGGATCGCGGCATCGTTGAACGCGCTTTCATCACCTATGCCGATGACGTGACCAAAACCATTGCGCGTCACGATGACGTTCGTCGCAAAAATAAAGTTATGCCAGTTGGCCGCGCAGCCACCATCGTTGCAGGTCCCGGCGGTGCCGGTAAATCCGTGCTCATGCAATCTTTCAATGATTTGCTCTGCATCGACTATGAACGCGCTTTGAAACGTTTCCCGGAAATCCAACAGCTCACTCAATATTTTGAAGGTTTCGCTGCAGGCTCCGATGCGATGCAAGAAGCCAGCACGAAATGGTTGCTCGGCAGCAAACACAACGCCGACGTTATGCTGAACACACTGGTCGGCAAAGGCCGCCCGGTTGCATTTGAAACGACAGGCCACGGCGAAGGCATGGCGGAATTTATCGCCAATCTGAAAGCCAACGGTTACACAGTATCGATGGCGCTGTGCGATACGCCAACCGCTGTTCGTGACGCGGCTTTGTTCAATCACTACCGCGCTGAAAACGGCACCTATGTTGATCCGGTCGTCAACAAAAGCAAAGTCTCTGGCATTCGTTCCAACATGGAAATGTTTGCCAAAAGCGTTTGCTGCCTAGACATTTACTGGCGTGATGATGCGGACAAACCGCTGACTTTGATTGCCCGTTCCGACAAAAACGGACAAATTACGATTGTCGATCAAGACGGCGTCAATTCATTCAATGCCAACAGCGTTTTGATTAAACACGGCACATACGAAACACTCGAAGCGATGCTGGACCACCACAGCGATGTTCGTCGCGCTGCCACGATGCGGGCCGAAGCCGAGGCTAAAACCGGCATGCTGGGCGGACGTATTCGTATCATTTAATTTTTAAAATAATCACATTAAAAAAGCCGCCCGGGGGTTGGGCGGCTTTTTTGTCTTTACTGTCATTGCGAACATAGTAAGAAATCTCTTAGGGGGTTAAGAAGATCCTCAAACCTTAGATTCGGAATGACAATTTCGTTTAGTCGTTAGCAACCTTCTTCATCGCGGTGACTTTACCTTTTGGCGTGGTGGCTTCCGGTGCATCTGGGTCCGTACCTTCCGCATCTTCTTCAACGCCGGTCAACATGTTCTCGGCCACAGCGCCGGAATTGCCGCGGATTTTGGATTCGATTTCCTGGGCGATTGCCGGGTTATCGAGCAAGAACTGACGCGCATTTTCGCGGCCTTGCCCGATGCGATTGGTGTTGTAGCTAAACCAAGCGCCCGATTTTTCGACCAGACCGGCATTGACGCCAAGGTCGAGAATTTCGCCCATCTTGGAAATGCCCTGACCGTACAGAATATCGAATTCGACCTGACGGAACGGCGGCGCGAGTTTGTTCTTCACAACCTTCACACGCGTTTGGTTGCCGATCACTTCTTCACGTTCTTTGATCTGGCCGATGCGGCGGATATCGATACGCACGGATGCGTAGAACTTAAGCGCATTACCGCCCGTCGTCGTCTCTGGGTTGCCGAACATGACGCCGATTTTGGAACGGATTTGGTTGATGAAGATCACGCAGCAGCGCGATTTGGAAATGGAACCGGTGAGTTTACGCAAGGCTTGCGACATCAGACGCGCTTGCAGGCCCATGTGGCTGTCGCCCATTTCGCCTTCCAATTCCGCGCGTGGGACGAGCGCTGCAACCGAGTCGACAACAAGAACATCGATTGCGCCGGAACGCACCAGCGTATCGGCAATCTCAAGTGCTTGTTCGCCGGCATCCGGTTGGGAAATCAGCAGCTCATCCAAATTACAACCAAGCTTGCGGGCATAAACGGGATCGAGCGCGTGTTCGGCATCGACAAACGCGCAGGTGCCGCCCATTTTCTGTGCCTCAGCAATTGTCTGCAAAGCGAGCGTCGTTTTACCCGACGATTCAGGGCCATACACTTCAACGATACGACCGCGCGGTAAACCGCCGATACCCAGTGCAATGTCGAGGCCCAAGGAGCCGGTCGAAATCGCTTCGATGTTCATCGTGGGCGCACCTTCGCCGCCCAGTTTCATGATCGAGCCTTTGCCGAACGCGCGTTCGATTTGGCCTAAGGCAGCATCCAGCGCCTTATTACGTTCTGCATTGTCTTTATCGCTTCTCATTGCGGCTCCCTTTGGAAATTCCTGGACTGACATGGTGTGTGATCCCTTCTTTTTAAGTGATTCCTATGTTGCTTACACATTGAACAAAGGCGGAACACTCGTCAAGAACAAAAATAGAACATTTTTCGTTGACAACGGAATGGAACTGGAACAAGGTGTGGATAGTTAGGAACAATACCGGAACAAATATACAGTCGTAGGAGATTTAATATGACCAACAAATTCGAACTTCGCGTTGATAAAGTGCGCCTGCGCGGCGACGGCCGTAACACCCCGGCCCTCCAGGAAAAATACATCGTACGGAGCGCGAACGGCGCCTATACGGCTGTGGATAGAACGGAAGAAGCGGCCATCAATACGGTCTTACGTACCATGGGCCAGCATTACCGCCGCTTTTCAGTGTCCGGCAACATGGCGTCCCGCATCATGGGCGCGATCAACAATGCGTGCGAACGCATCCCCGGCGGCGCGAACGATATCCGCACCTACCCTGTCAGCCTGTTGGGAGCTTAAACATGACTCATATCTCTTTAGTCTTACCGCGCCTGGCTGGTTACATCCAATTGCGTTGCACGGTGCGCAATATCTTCGCAGCGTCCGCTGCGACTTAAACCAACGATACAAATTCCCGATGCATGGGCGATGGGGCGTCCATATTCAACTCAGCATGAAAGGTGGACAGACGATGTTTTTGATATCCGAGCCAAACAGGAGTCTCCTGGTGTACCGCGAGCGTCTCAACCGTATCCGCTATGTCCGTGACCACGGGGGCGCGGATGAAACTGACGTCGTACCCAGAAACTTTAGCGGTATGGGATTCCAATTGCCGTCCATACCCGTTGCGAATGACCGTTACTGGCATTAGGCCGAAACTTTTTTGAATCTCTTGGCGGCT
>DATCRN010000131.1:0-2624 GCA_036568945.1 Alphaproteobacteria bacterium
GGCTGCGTAGGTGCATTGCCTAATAGTTTATATTGCATGAATTCCAATAAATGGCGGCGTCCACTGCCCATCATCCATTGCGTCATGCGCATCTCGAAAAT
Organism: Alphaproteobacteria bacterium; assembly: GCA_036568945.1. Classification (GTDB taxonomy): domain Bacteria; phylum Pseudomonadota; class Alphaproteobacteria; order Micavibrionales; family UBA1664; genus UBA6145. The sequence continues at coordinate 102 of DATCRN010000131.1, forward strand.
ATCCAAATAATCTAAAATCTTTTGGGCCTGCTGAACCAAAGACGGGTTCGATAACACATCCTGCCAGCGCGTAAATTTTTCAAGATCGGGCAAGTCAAACGCTTGTAACTCTTCAGGTGAAAATCTGCCTTGCGCAACATAGGCGGCATTTGGCAAACGATCGCGCCCAAAGAAATAAGAATTATTGCGTATCAACAAAGCCGCTTCTTCATTGGCCGCCAGCACATAGGCACGGCGGTATTCGACATACCAGCCGCCACTCTGCCATACGAAACCAGGGCCAAATTCATCACGCTGCGGATCAGGCAAAGATGCATCGCGCACATCATTATCGCGACGCAAGCGTTTCATGCCGTATTTCTCAAGGATGGATTTCTCATTGAAATTTTGCGCTAGATAACGCCATTGCGGGAACGAAAAACCATAGCGGCCAATACGCGCCGAGGCCCTCGCCAAATGCGGGTATGTCACGAAAACTTTATCTGCCCCGGCAAATATCGCATCGACCATAGGAACGATACGTGATTGATCCAAGTAAGGTGTATTGAACAAAACCAGATTTTCGGGCAACCGCGCATCGCGATCGCCAAATTGAGTGCACACAATGTCCTGCGCAGCCTGCGCATCGCCTTGCAGAATAATGCGCGGCGCTTCGCGGGCAATATCTTGTGGCTCAAAAGAAGTCATTATGGTCCCGGCGGCGCATAAGGAATACGCTTTTTAAAGCCCGCATATCGTTGCTGTTCGTCAATAAAAGCCTCGAGCCTGCCACGCAATTCATCGGGAATATTTGATGCCTCTTGCGAGATACGCCCTGTGCGGCTTTGTAAAATGGCATCGATCTCATCGATATGATCGGCTGCCAGATCAAAACGACCACAATCGCAATCGACCAAACGGCTTTGTTTCAATGCAACATTGGGAACATTCAACCAAGCGCAAATTTTAAGCACATCGCTTTTCCAAAGGTTTTGGATTGGTTGCAGGCTTGCACCTGCAGATAGGGCGCTGTAGGTGCCAAGCGCATATTCGGATGCGTTACGCGTACCCGCGACCCAATAATGACCGCCTTCCGGCATTTCCTCACGTCGCTCGACGCCGCCTAAAGATTCCTGAAACAATGCCGCCCAGCGCATGTAGTCGTTGTTGTAATCGATGCTGCAATCGACCTTTAAAATCGCTTTGGGCGCCTGTTCCTGCAGCCACGGCATGATAACGCGCGGGACCCAACGATAACTCGGGGTGAAACTTAAAACCTTTTCGCGGCGCTCTTCATTCATATCTTTAGGCGGCCATACAGCACCGTAATGAATACCAATCACGCGATCCGGTCTTTCAAGCTGCTCGAATGCTTTGGCGGCCATCAAAAAAGTCAGGATGGAATCCGTGCCGCTGATACCGACAACCAGACCCGGTGTTTTTTCGCGGATCGCTATATCGGCAATCCAATCGACACCCGCGTAAAATGCGCGCGCAGGATCAAAGGCCACCTCGTTCATGGTTGCGGTTAAATGGACCATGCCTTTGTTTGGCAGGGTAGCCGTAAAACTGTCAAATTATCGGGGATGCAGGATCTGCATAAGAATGGCGGAAGGGATGAGATTCGAACTCTCCGTTTGTGGCTTCCACGCCACAAACCTTACTAGTTTGTGAGTTCGAAACTCGCTCGATCTGACAAAGAGAATGGCGGAAGGGATGAGATTCGAACTCACGATACGTGTTACCGTATACACACTTTCCAGGCGTGCGCCTTCAACCGCTCGGCCACCCTTCCGCATGGAAAACGCCGGAAACATAACCAAATAAGTAGGGCGCTGCAACCGTTTAAGGTCCTTCCAGACGCTCTAAGCCGGTTAATTTTTGCAAGATCACTGGATTGTCCCAATATTTGGCCTGTAAATCGTCCAGGCGCTTATCGATGTCGGGGCACAATTCCTCAATATTTTTCTTTAAGAACGCCGCACGTTCCGCATCATAGGGCTCCTCGCCGCGGAAATGCTCGCAACCCTCGCGGTCATCCAGAAAATCGGTGATCTCTGTATCAACCAATATTTGGCGCAGGCTGCTTGTGTATTCCGGCGCAAAAACAATGTCGCTGATGACCCAGGACCCTTTTTCAGGCGTTAAAATCAAGCGGTCTGTCCAACCACCCTCCTGGTCAAGGAAACGATGCGTGACATCTACTGTGTGAGGGGCTTCCCCGTCGCCTATCATTTTACCCACCTTGCAGTCTGGAGCCGCATCCGGAAACGCTTGGATGGGAATGCCATCGCCAAAGGGCGGTTTATCGCCCGGATTGTTTTCGGCCCAATCCTCATTATAAGCCATGGCTATATCCCACAGGCTGCGCAGATCGGATGCCAGGATCTTTTTAATTTCTCTTTCTGCCTCAACGCCGCCTTTCACGGTCAGGCTGCAATATTTCTGCGCGACATGGCTTGGTGCCGTCATGACACAGGCGGTTAAAAGCGGCAAAACAAGAGTTAATAACGGATAGAGGCGCATATCTGGCCAAAATTTGAC
>DATCRN010000132.1:0-20915 GCA_036568945.1 Alphaproteobacteria bacterium
GTTTCTTTGGGAACTGTTTGCTCCGTCGCTTGTTCGTTTTCGGTTGAATCCTGCCCGCGCGCCGGAAATGCCATAAGCGCGACACAAAGGATTGCAATGACTGGAATTCTGTAGTTCAAAGTACCGATAAATTAGGATGAGACGACTATGATCCGCAAGTCTTTACCCCTGTTGGCGCTAACTGCCGCCCTTTCCCTGTCCGCCTGCTCGACCAATGAAGCCACTGGACGCTCCCAATTCACCGGCCTTATGCCCACATCCCAGGAAATTTCTATGGGTTCCGGCTTGCAGGCCGAGGCCGAAAAAACCTTTGGCGTCTACGACAATGCCGCTGTTCAAGCTTATGTCGACCGCATTTGCGACCGTCTTCTGCCTGGTGTCGAGCGCCGCGATGTGACTTATACCTGTACGGTTTTGGATTCGCCTGTCATCAACGCCTTTGCCCTGCCCGGTGGCTATATCAATATCAATCGCGGCCTGCTTGCCTTTGCGAATTCTGAAGCTGAAGTCGCCTCTGTCTTGGCTCACGAAATGGGTCACGTAACCGCACGCCACATTTCCGAACGCTACAGTCAAAGCACGCTGACGCAACTCGGTGCCGCCGCCTTGTCGGTCAGTTTAGGCAGCAAAGGCGCCAACCAGTTGATCGGACTCGGCGCTAATGCGTGGCTTGCTTCTTACAGCCGCAGCCAAGAATCCGAGTCGGACGAACTCGGTATTCGTTATATGAATCGTGCGGGGTATGACCCGATGGCGATGTCCACGATGCTGGCCGGCATTCAACGCGCAAGCCAACTTGAAGCATCAGAAGAAGGCGAAGACTACAAGGAAATGAAATCTTTTATGTCGACACACCCGCTGACATCCGAACGCGTAGCGCATGCCGCGCAAGTCGCGGGTACCTACCCCGACAAAGGCACTGCCCAGGGTATCGGTACACATTTGAATGCGATTGCTGGATTGGTATATGGCGATAGTCCCAAAGACGGGTATGTGCGTGGAAGCGAATTCATTCACCCGCAACTGGGTTTTGCATTTGCTATCCCTCAAGGATTCACAGTTAAGAACACACCTCAACAAGTCATTGGTGTCGCGCGTTCCGGCTCAGGTGCTGCCTTTGCGTTTGATAGTGCAAGCAAACCTGCAGGCATGGACCCTGCCACCTACATCCAACAATCTTGGACTAAAGGGCAGGCACAATTGTCAGCGCCCGAAGATATCAACGTAAGTGGCATGCGTGGGGCAACCGTGCAAACACAAGGCACGGTGAATGGTAAAGCGGCCTTAATGCGCTTGGTCGCCGTGGAATGGAGCCCATCCTTGGTCTATCGATTCCAGTTCGCGATGCCGCAAGCGACAAGCAATGCAGAAATCGAGGCCTTAAAGGGCACAACCTATTCCTTGCGTCGCATAACCTCGGCCGAGGCAAGCAATGTCCAACCACGCCGCATTCAAGTGGTCACTGCGGGCGGCAATGATTCCGTTGCAAGTTTAAGCAACCGCATGCCGTTTAACGATGGGCTGAACGAAATGCGTTTCCGCGCTATCAATGCGCTAACATCCGCCGAAAATGTTCAAGCAGGACGCAAATATAAGATTGTTGTGCAGTAATTTTTAAGCGCGATGAATAGACGACGCCATAATGCGCGTTGCCATGACTTCGGTCAGCGCATCGTAATAACGAATGGCCTTGCGTAGTTCCAACGCATCGACAGCATGGTCAGTCTGTGTGAGAGAGCGCGACAATAAGAACAAAGATAAAAAGCTTTCCTTGGAAATATTCATGGCGCGGCAAGCCACGGCCATCCCCTGACCGCCTGCTTGGCGCATCAGTTCAAACACGGTGCTATGATCAAGCCCTGTGCGTTCCGCAAACAAAGCCACGAAGAATCGCGTTTGTCCACGGCGTAGCGTGGTAATCAAAATCGCATCATTGAGTTTATTCAGTCGTTTATATTGACGCGCCAAATCAACCATCAATGCTGAAGGCTTAGTCGTTTGATTATTAACAACCGTATCGGAGAAATCGGCCAGTGCGTCTTGCAGGGCCGCATCCAATGTTTCTTTCGGGATTTCAAAACGGTCGACAATTTGGCTGCGTAGTTCCTGTGACACGTGCCAGAACAAATCCATCGCCAAGCGGCGTGGCAATTCCGGGCGCGCCAGCAAAGGCTCTGCCAAACGGTCCGAATAATGGCACAGTTCGGCAAAAACTTCGATGGCGGAGACCTTAAGCTCAATCGACTCGTTCATTAGTAGATTGACCGCAGTGCCTTCGTCTTTTTTATCGACCAAAGCATCCACGACGGCAGTGTCCAACAGTTTACGCTGGGCAATTGCCTGCCAATATTCACTCCCCTTGGATTGGATGATGTACAGCAAATCCGTCTCAGTGAGTATCTGGCTATATTGCAAAATCGGCTTGGCGACATTGATCACATCATGCGCCAAGAACAAAATCAGTGATTCAGGCGCGTTATCCATCACGCATAGACGTTCGGACAGGCTTGCGCGCAAATCTTTTTCAGCCTGTCTTATCAGCGACAATAAAATGTCGGCGGCAAGATTACGTTCTGTTTCCGTGAGGTTCGCGCCGGCAATATCGCCCACGACTTGCACGATACGTTGGCGCGCCAAAGACATCTCTTTGTCGTCAGCGTATTTATAACGATTTTCGGCATCATGAAGATCAACCAGCATCTCATCTAAAGATGCAGGCTTAAATCCAATATCGATATCAATCGTGTCTTGCGGCGCCATCGCCGTATCCCCCAGGATTCCCTGTTACCCGCTCTTGTTTATCTGACAATTCTTAACGAGCGGTTTATTCCCTCTGGTAACAACAATTTTAACCAAAAAATGTTTAGCAATTGATTAAAAAGCCAGGAAATCCGCCAGGAATAACCCTTCTACGAATCTGTGCATGAGTACGAACGAACTCATTGTAAAGCCTTTATTAACCTCACAAGCGTAAAGTAAATTGGTCAGCATAAAAAAGAGGTGAGGTTTATGGTTGGTGGCGTAGACAATTCAGTAGGCTCGTCAGCCTATCTAAAGCAGGCGCAGCTCGGATCGAGCGCCGCGTCTCGCAATAAGCCAGCGGAAAGTTCCTATGATAAACAGGACTCTTCGTCGTCGGTTTCGTTCCTGAAGGAAGTCACGGAAACGCGATCTTCCGACAAAGTCGAGGCTACGGAATCCAAGTCCGTTTCGACGTCTGAAAAGACCGAATTGCAGGCTAAAAACGATAATTCCACCTTGCAGACCGAACAAACGCGCGGTTCGCTTTTGGATATCGCGGTTTAACCAGCTGCGCCCGAGGAATGTGCAAAGGCGCAGCGTAATAAGTTTTCCATTGCTTCCCATGGTACCAAAGCAGGCCGGCCCTCAAGGACCGGCCTTTTTGTTGTGTTTTGTGTCCACCGATGCTAGAGAAAGGGCGCAAAATCCAAGGAGGAAGCCATGCGTGAGAAGGTTTTTGACGATTTAGCCGGTGTCATGGGCGGGGCTGCAGGCCTATTCAGTGATCTGCGCGATCAAATGCGTGGCGATATGCGCGATCGCCTGAAGGAAGTCGCCGACCGGATCGACCTCGTCACCCGTGGCGAAATGCTGGCGCTCGAAGCCCGCATCGAAGCTTTAGAAGCGCAACTTGGCGTAAAAACAAAAGCAGCACCAAAGGCAAAAAAGCCTGCTGCGAAAAAGACGCCACAGACAAAAAAGAAAGCCAAACGGTAAGTTTTGAAATCCGCCCTAAAAACCGACCTGCCCGACGGCAGCTTTAATCCGCTGGATTCGTTCGAGCGATTCTTGCGCGCCAAAAAAGCGCGCTATACACGTGCGGCACCGGAATCTTTAAGTATGCAACTCGATGATTGCCAAATTGATTTGTTTTGGCATGAAGATGATGAAGCTGTTCATTTAACCTGCGCCCTGCCCGTGCAGCTTCCTGAAGATGTCCGCGATCTTTCGGCGCCGGTTGTCATGCATATTAATCGCCGCCAATGGCTCGGGCATTTCGAAATCCAAGATGACGGCGTGCCCTGTTACCGTTACACGACCCTCTTCCATTCCGGTGGTCCGCTGGCAGATAGTGAGGTTTTGGAAGAAGTAACCGACATTGCGCTGCGTTCCAGCCAGCAATATCTGCCGGCCTTTCAGCTGATGTCCCAAGCCACCAACCACGCGGATTTCCCCAGATTGTTCCAAGAAGACGGCAAATGCGCGCCTTTGGGACTAGCCCTTCTAGACACGGGCGGCCAGGGTTAATGGTTAATTTGACAGCCCTGACTAAAATCTGGTTTTATCACCCCTATGCTTAATCGCACCGCCATTATTATCATCAGCATTATCCGCGGCAGGAACTAAGACTTCCTGCCACCCTAAGCGGATGTGGCGACCAGCGCATTCCAAAAACAAAATCAAAAACGTAAAACAATTTGGAATGACCAAAATGCAATCTGTTACCTTATTCGACACCACTCTTCGCGACGGCGCTCAATCCTTGGGCGTGGCTTTTACCGTTGAGGATAAAATCCGTTTGGCAAGCGCCTTGGCCGATATTGGCATCAGCATGATCGAAGGCGGCTTCCCCGGCGTAATCAAAACCGACACGGACTATTTCAAAAACCTGCCCGATATCGGGAATGCGCAACATATCGCCTTCGGCAAAACAAACAGCATTGGCATTTCCGCAAGCAACGACCCCACGTTGGCAGGCGTTATCAACAGTTCGGCATCCGGCGTCTGCCTGGTCGGCAAATCGTCGATGAACCATGTGAACAATGCCATCGGATCGACGTTTGAAGCGAACCTGCAAAGCCTGCATGACTGCATGCGTGTCATCAAGCATAAGGGAAAAACCGCTTTGCTGGACGCCGAGCATTTTTTTGACGGCTATAAGGAACATCCCGATAAATCCGTCGCATTTTTAAAAGCCGCGATGGAAGGCGGTGCGGATTGGCTTGTTCTATGCGATACCAATGGCGGTACGTTCCATTGGGAAGTGGAAGACATTGTCGAAGCTATTATTAAGGCTGGCATACCTGGCGAAAAACTGGGCATTCATACGCATAATGATAGCGAACTTGGTGTTGCGACATCATTGTCCGCCGTGCGCAAAGGCGTGCATATGGTGCAAGGGACAATCAATGGTCTTGGCGAACGCACCGGTAACGCCAACCTAATTTCGATTATCCCTGCGCTAAAACGCATGGGTGTTGATTGCGGCGTTTCGGATGAGCAATTAAAGGGTTTGAAAAATCTATCAAACCTACTCGACGATCTATTAGGCCGTCCTTACAGCGTATCGGCGCCTTATGTCGGCGCCGCCGCCTTCACGCATAAGGCCGGCATTCATGCTTCCGCTGTAGCAAAAAACCCGTCTTTGTACGAAATTATGCCGCCGGAATCTGTCGGCAATCAACGCAACATCGTGATGTCTGACCAAGCAGGCATGTCGAATTTAAAAGTATTGCTGGAAGATATGGGCATTCCTTTCAACAAGGACGATCAACAGACAAAACAGCTATTGACCTGGGTAAAAGATATCCAGTCTGAAGGTTGGTCATTCGACCAAGCGCGGGCATCCTTGGAACTAGCCGTTCAACGCGCGCTATTGGATGTAGATCCCTATTTCGCGGTGGAAATCATCGAAGAGAATTCAGGCTTCCGCCCCGCGCGCCTTGATCCTTTAAGCAACCGTTTTAAACGCTATGCCCGGATGCCGGAATCCGTTGTGAAGTTGGTTGTCGGCAATGAACGTATTAAAGCGATTGATGAAGGTGTAGGCCCGGTCGATGCGATCGACAGCGCGTTGCGTCAGGCTTTGCTGCCGCACTATCCGGAACTTGGCAATGTCACCTTAAGCGATTATCGCACGCGTGTTTTGGATAGCCGCAGCGCCACGGCTGCCGGTACCACCGTTCATATCGAAAGCACCGCCATCATAGGTGATCAAAAGCATACTTGGGTAACGGTTGGGGTTTCCAAAAACAATACAGAAGCTGCAACCATGGCCCTACTGGATGCATATGAATGGTATCTGCGCAAAATCGGCGTTACACCGCAGGTTCCGAATATGGAGATGATGCAGGCCATTCTGTTTAATGGCCAAGGGCCCGTTACTGGAACGCAACCTCATTAAAGCTGCGCAGTTTACGCGAGTGCAATTGTTCCGGCCCCACGCCACGCAAGATCGCCATCGTGAGAAGTCCGATTTGCAAATGTTGCTTCACACGGTTGCGATAAAACGCATCCGCCATACCTGGCAGTTTAAGTTGTCCATGCAGTGGCTTATCCGATACGCAGAGCAATGTCCCATAAGGAACACGGAAACGGTAACCATTGGCAGCAATCGTGCCTGATTCCATATCAAGGGCAATCGCACGCGCCATGGATAGCGGCAGATTCTGTTCGATCGAAGGCTGGAGTTCCCAGTTACGGTCATCAATGGTAGCCACTGTGCCGGTCCGCATGATTTTCTTGAGATCGTAACCTTCAAGACCCGTCACATCACCCACCGCCTGCTGCAAAGCTTGCTGAATTTCGGCGAGCGCGGGAATGGGAATGGCAGGCGGCAAATCTTTATCCAATACATGGTCTAAACGTAGATAAGCATGCGCAAGTGCATAATCTCCCAGTGACTGTGAATTACGCAAGCCCGCACAGTGACCAAGCATCAGCCATGCATGCGGCCGCAAAACAGCAATGTGATCGGTGATTGTTTTTGCATTCGATGGACCAACGCCAATGTTGACCATCGTAATGCCAGATCCGTCGGCGCGCTTCAGGTGATAAGCCGGCATTTGCGGCAAACGCGGCAAGGCCACGCCCTGCTTTGTATTCGCATCCGGATTATTTCTGGAATGCTTGTTGAGTGTGATGATATCCCCAGGCTCCACAAACGCTGTATATTCGCCCTGTTCGCCTTCCAATTTCGGGTCGAGCACGTTTTGCATGAGGTCATGGCAAATGCGCATGAATTCATCGATATAAAATTGATAGTTGGTGAAGATCACGTAATTCTGGAAGTGCGATGCCGATGTGCCGGTATAATGTTTTAGGCGCATAATCGATAAATCGACGCGCGGCGCGGTGAAGAGCGCCAGTGGTTCAGCTTCCCCGTCCGGCGTGCGGAACGTACCGTTGGCAATTGTATCATCCAGTCGCTGCAAATCCGGCTGATCGAAACATTGCGGCACCATGGCCAAAAGCTCCGGCGTCAAATCGCCTTCAGCATGAAAATTTTCACCAAGGGCAAAGTGCACCGGGATCGGGGTTTTACTGACACCAATCTCAATCGGGCATCCATGGTTCTTAATCAGCTGGCGAATTTGCTCGCGATAATAATGATCGAAAATATCGGGGCGGGTCAGCGTCGTTTCATACGCACCCGCATGCTGGACGAAGCCATAAGCCAAACGTGTATCGGCACGTTTGGGCGTTTGAACATGAATTCTCAAATACGGGTAATGCGCGCGCACGCGCCCTGTCGGAATTTCGCCTTTTGTGAATGCCCCGAACCGCTCTCGCAAATAAGCGATCGAATCTTCATAAATGCGCCTTGCTGCTTTCAGCGCGTCGTCTTCATTGTCGAATATCTGGGGGGTTACTGGATTAAGTACGTTTACCATGATTAATTATACAGGATTTCAAGGATTTAACCAAATTTGCCCCTTAAGCTTTCCATATGCTAGAAAACCGCATGAATTCGCGGTCCTCTCAGAAGAAAGAACATCACCCACGCCTTATTCGCATTGATGGGCGCGTGTGGAATCCTGGCCATTTAAGCGAACATTTTAGCGCGATTGCCACACAAGTAGGCTTCGCTTTCACCGCTGCAAGCGCAGCTACAGGAGCCACACAAAATGTCGGCCTTCTGTTCACGGGCCTCGCATATGGTCTAAGCATTACGACAGCCATGTTCGTCGCGAACAAATTAATTGATCGCCGTATCTTCACGCAACCTGCCGGACAAAAACGCAATTTGCGCGATTACGCCATCGATCGCGAAGGCCGTAGTTTTCCACCAGAAGAAAATGCGATGCTCCTGAAAAATGTAGAAATGATTTATAAGCCGTTGGTGACCGCCAGTTGGGCAATACCCGCCGCCGCATTCGCCATCACGCTTCCAAATACGATTTTAATTTCGGCAGTCGTGCCAAATCTGCGTGAGGCGTTGGTTTATATTTTACCTGTCCTTGCCATGCCCTCAATGCTTGCTGCGCATATGCTCACTTTGCGACACAATTGCGAAAAACTATTGAGCACAGATGCAGACCGCTATGTATTCCGGTCCAACAATGGCGATCGTCCATCAGGCAACGCACCTGTATTGGTGGAACGACCTGTAGCCACATTTTCTCCCAAACTTCATCGATAATGACATGCTAAAATCCCTCTTCAACACAAAATCCCGCTTTATCGACCTGAATGGTTTTGCCGTATCGGCAAAGGGCTACAGCTTGCGCACCTTATTCCAATCTGTCGCACTGGCCCCTAGTACGCTCGTTGGACTTTCCTTTGGCGCTATGCACGCGGCGCAATTTGCATTGCATGGGTTACCAACTTCAGTGGTAACAGGCGCTTTTGTTGGTGATGCCATGTTGACGATGTGGGGAACGCTGTTGGCGATGACGATGCAAAATAAGATATCGCTTGAAAAGCGTATGCCCTTAAAAAATGTCGTGATCAATACGCAAGGCGAGACGGCCCCGCAAACCAGTCTGGACGCCCATATTGGTATTCGGAATGCCGTACGTGATCATTTTAATCATTGCCGTCGTTTCCAACGTTTTTCTGCGGTATCCGCAATATTTTTTGTAGCATTGCCATTTATGAGCGGGGACGAATTCAATTATATGAGCGCGGCCTTCATGACACCCTTCTTTCTACACTATGATGCATCCATGAAAAGAATGCAGTCTATCATGCAGAAAAAGGACTTTATGCTTTGGTCGCAAGAGGAAATGAAAGCAACCTCACCTGCGCCAGGTCAACCTTAAGACAACCCGACAAGCGATCGCGCAAAGTCACGCGCGGTAAAGGGTTGCAGATCTTCGAGCTGTTCGCCCACACCGACAGCATGAATGGGTAACCCAAACTTATCCGCGAGCCCTACGACCACGCCGCCTTTGGCCGATCCATCAAGTTTGGTCACAATAAGGCCGGAGATTTTAGCGACATCCTTAAAATGTTCGACTTGGGCATAGGCGTTTTGGCCCGTCGTTGCATCCAACACCAACAACGTCGCGTGTGGCGCGGTCGCATCTTGTTTACCCAAGACGCGAACAATTTTGCCAAGTTCTGCCATCAAATCATTTTTGTTGTGCAAGCGCCCTGCGGTATCAACAATCAGCACGTCAAAGCCTTCACGTTTTGCTTTTTCATAGGCTTCGAATGCCACAGCTGCCGCATCAGCGCCGATATCCTTAGCAATGACCGGCGCATGCAAACGCTGACCCCAGACTTGGATTTGCTCCACCGCCGCGGCACGGAATGTATCGGCTGCCGCCAGCATGACGCGATGGCCCTGATGTTGCAGCTGATACCCAAGTTTACCGATCGTGGTCGTCTTGCCCACCCCATTCACGCCCGATACCAAAATTACGAACGGACCGGCGTCGGGTTTTACAATCTGCAACGGTTGGGCTACAGGATTCAAAATGGCAGCAATATCATCCGCCAAAGCCCCTGCGATATCTTCATGCGTCGCATCGTCTTCAAATTTGCGTGCACCAAAGGACGCAATAAGTTTCGCGGCAGTTTTGGGGCCTAAATCTGCAGTGATTAAAACATCTTCCAAATCCTCTAAATCAGATGCATCCAATTTGGATTTGGTCAGCAAATCATTAAATTTATTGGCAGTACGCGATAGGCCTGCGGTTAAACGAGATAGCCATCCGCCTTCTTTTGAATCGTCATGCAAATCTTTTGCTTCTTGCGCGTCTTCAATGGGCGTATGGGTCGGTGCTGGAATGGGCTTTAAGTCTTCGGCAAGCTCTGCTTCGGTTTCTTTCAATTCATGTGCGATATCGGGATTGATGGCCGGATCTTGTTCCTCGGCAGGCTCAAGATCAGGTTCGGCCTTATGATGCATCATCCGCTCGTCTTGTTTTTCTTGAGCAGCCTCAGCCTCATTCTTTTTGGATCGCCAAAAAACCATTATGCCGTCACGCGGCCCAATAGCCGGTGTCCTTCAATCCCATGTGATTGGATATTTAGTAATGTACCCGGCTGCCACTCACCTTCAAGGGCCACTTCCGCAAAATGCTGTGTGCGGCCGATATTATTCTTTTCTACGATAACTTCGCGTATCTGACCTAAATGACGGTTCAGAAATTTCTGCATTTGAACATCACCTAATGCCCGCAATTGCGCTGCCCTTTCTTTACGCACCGGCACAGCCACTTGATTCGGGATACGCGCGGCAGGCGTTCCTTCGCGTTCCGAATACGGGAAGATGTGCAGGAAGGAAATATCGCAATCTTCGACGATCTTGAGGCTGTTTGCGAACATCTCGTCCGTTTCAGTGGGGAAGCCCGCAATAATATCGCAGCCGAATTCCATGTCAGGTCTTAGCTGTCGAGCCTTTGCGCATACGTCTCTGACGTCCGCACTAAGGTGCCGGCGTTTCATGCGCTTTAGGATCATGTCATCACCGGCTTGAAGGCTTAAATGCAAATGCGGCATCAAGCGTGGTTCATTTTCAATTAAACGCCAAAGATCATCATCGATTTCGACGGGGTCTAGCGATGACAGGCGCAAGCGCGGCAATTCCGGCACAGCTGCCAGTACGCGGCGGATCATTTGACCAAGACTTGGCTCACCCGGCAAATCTTTACCATACGATGTGACATCCACGCCGGAGAAAACCATTTCCTTATATCCCGCATCGACCAATTTGCGTACCTGCTGGGCAATCGCACCAATCGGCACCGACCGCGAATTTCCCCGGCCATAAGGGATAATGCAAAATGTACAACGATGATCGCATCCGTTTTGTACTTGCAAGAAGGCGCGCGCATGGTCGTCGTACCCGTCGATCAAATGGCTCGCGGTTTCCGTGACTGACATAATGTCGTTTACGATCACGCGCTCTTCCGATGGTAAGTTCCATGTTTCGGGTTTTAACTTCACATCATTGCCGATGACTTGATCGACTTCTGCCATATCGGAAAATTTCTTAGGATCGATTTGCGCTGCGCAACCCGTCACAATGATCTTCGCATCAGGATTTTCGCGGCGCGCACGGCGAATGGATTGACGCGCTTGGCGCTCGGCCTCTGCCGTTACGGCGCAAGTGTTTACAATGATGGCATTGGTCATGCCGGCTTTGGTCGCATGTTCGCGCATCACTTCCGACTCATAGGTGTTGAGGCGGCAGCCGAAGGTCAAAACTTTGGGCTCTTTTTGCACAGACATACGTGCGGGACTATGCATCAGGGCGTTGCAAAAAGTCCATTTGGAATTTGGAAAGCAAATAAGCCTATTAATTTCAGTGGTATGCTTAGCCCTGATATTATTCCAAAAGGTTTTATGAGCAATGCAGCAATAAAATTATAAAGACTCGACTCCTACCTGACATTTTGTTACTTCTGAATGTGTTTCCAAACTAGACCAACATTTGCCAGGAAGGGGGCCGGATATGCTCGTCAATCATCCTTATGTGCATGATACGAATATCATTCAGAATGCCAATCCCGACGGTACATCAGAGAGGGTGTTGGTTGTGCGCACACGTATGTGGTGGGCATCCGAATATTCGGTGTCCAACGACAATCGTTTGCTCATGGAGTTAGCCGAACAAGTGCGACGTCTTGAACGTCTCGCCCGCATCGGTGTGATGGATTTCGACCGGATCGATGTTATTCCAGCGGATTTAAATTAAGCGATAATTTTAAGCGGGGTGTGCGTTGCGCTTGACGGCTTTGCCGATCAGGCTTCTACGTGTTTGCGGCCTGTCGATCGGCATTGCTATATCTTTGGCATTTTGTTCGATCGCATCTTGCAAATGTTTAAGGGCATTTGCCGGATCACTGATCATCAGCGGCACATTGTCGGCCAGAGTTAAAAACAGCATTTTTTCGATGATATACGGGTAATCGCGATCAACATTTAAATCCATCATTTGCTTGCCGATTTTCTTTTTGCCGTTGAATGGCGCCAATATTTCTGGATGTCTATCGGACAATGACGGTTTTGAAACGCGGCTGGCGATGGTGGTGTCGAATATTTCGTCACGGAATAACAGATTGATCACATCGCGATGCGCTAATTGATCAGCAAAGGCTTCATGCATCGCGGATAACAATGTAATTAGGCCAGGATAATTTTTATCCGTGAAGGCATGTTCCATGTGCGCGAGCAGATCTGTATAACGCTGGCGTGTAACGCCAAGAGATTCATGAAGTGCGTTGCCCCATACAGATGATTGTTCGCTGCTGGCGCGATTGAGTAATGCTTTAATCGTTTTAATCATGATCGTTCGATCTTATAAATTCCTAATGGGCCCTCTATGACCTCAAGGGAGCGGAAGCTACGCCTCCGACTCAAATGCTGTCAAATTTTCCCATAAAGGATTTAAGATCGCGCTAATGGTTAAAATGTGCCGCGATAGACGTGTGTGGCAGGTCCGGTCATCAAAATGCGACCATCTGATGCGATCTCCAAAATCAAAGTCCCACCATCCATCACCACATCCATGCGAGATGGCGCCAACCCCAGGCGATGCGCGGCCAATGCGCTGGCGCATGCGCCCGATCCGCACGCCAAAGTAATACCCGCGCCACGTTCCCAAACACGCATGCGAATACCGTTTGAAAGTGTGGATATAAATTCCACGTTCGTTTTATTCGGGAACAATCTATGCGTTTCTATCATGGGACCTATGTGCGCAAGGTCGACGTCATCGGCATTTTGCACGGCAAATACGGTGTGCGGGTTCCCCATATCAACGGTGGTCGCGATCGGCAGACCTTCAATCCCGACATCGGCTTTCCCTTCGCTCAACGCCAACCCCATATCAATAGTGACCAAATCACCCGTACGATTTGCTTTCAAAAGACGGTCGCCAACACTTAAGGTCACCGACCCTTGTCCACTTTCACGCATCAAAATGGAGGCTACGCATCGGGCGGCATTACCGCACATACCGGCAATCGACCCGTCACTGTTGCGGATGATCATATCCGCATCCGCCCCGCTTTGGCCTTGCCCGATCACAATAAATTGATCGCAACCAATGCCGAAACGGCGGTCGCAAAGGGTCGCCAACCGGCCAGAATCCGCCAAAAGATAGCTAAAATCATCCTTTCTGCCGTCCAGAAGGATGAAATCGTTGCCGCAGCCGTGCATTTTCACAAAATCGGTCATAAGCCCTTATAGCATTAAAGCTTGACTTATAGAGGTCAAAACCTTAGAAAACCACCAAATTCACCCATCACTGACGCCTATTGTTCAGTGCCCAAGGGTACCCCGCTGTCGGCGCTTACGCTCACAGCGGTCAAAGTGTTTTGGAGTTTTGTTTTGGTTTTAATTCGGACCGCTAGGCCTACAGATTATCGCGCCGTCGAAAAAATCGACGCGGTGATCTATGCCGATCACGCCAAAGAACGTCCGGATCTATTTGACCCTGCTTTTACCAATACGATTTCCCAAGAAGCTTACAATAACTTCTTAGGCACTTCCGACTGTACAGTGCTGGTCGCCGAACATGATGACGGCAACGTTGTTGGGTTTGCCAATATCTATGTCGAAGATTTAAGTGGTCGCGTATGGTCGCCACATAAGAAGCGCGCGGAAATCGATTCCATTGGTGTTCTTACCGAATATCAAGGCCAAGGCGTCGGCGCTGCATTGATAAGCGCCGCCAATCTTTGGGCGCATAACAAAAGCGCAACATATATCCGCTTAACTGTGCATGCTTTTAATGAACGCGCCCGCGCTATGTACGAACGCGAAGGCTTTACCGCTGAGCGCATCATCATGACAAAAGATTTACGAGCGCCGCATGTTTGAGTCTCTAAGCGACAAATTAGGCCAAGTGTTCGACAAGCTTACGGGGCGGAACGTCTTGCAAGCAGACGATGTCGATATGGCGCTACGCGAAATCCGTGTGGCGCTCTTGGAAGCTGATGTCGCTCTGCCGGTCGTCAAAGACTTCATTGCAAAACTTCGCGATCGCGCGACGGGTCAAGAGATCATTAAATCCGTCTCCCCTGCGCAACAAGTCGTCAAAATCGTGCACGATGCGATTGTCGAGCTACTGGGCAGCGCCGATGAAAGTGCCTTGAAACTCGATGTCACACCACCAGCCGTGATCTTGATGGTCGGTCTGCAAGGCGCCGGTAAAACAACGACAACGGGCAAGCTCGCAAAATTCTTATCCGGCAAACAGCGCAAAAAAGTGCTGATGGCGTCTTTGGATACACAGCGCCCTGCTGCGCAAGATCAACTTCGCATTCTGGGTGAGCAAACAAACGTCACAACATTGCCGATCATCGCCGGTCAAACACCGCTGCAAATCACCAAACGCGCGCTGGATACCGCCAAATTGGAATCCTATGACGTTTTGATGCTGGATACAGCAGGACGTCTCGCGATTGATGAAGAATTGATGGATGAAGTCGCCAAAATTCGCGATCTGTCCAAACCGGTTGAAACACTGCTCATCGTCGATGCGATGACTGGCCAAGACGCCGTGAACACCGCCAATGAATTTACTAGGGCCGTTGGCATCACCGGCACAATCTTGACTCGTATCGATGGTGATACGCGCGGTGGCGCTGCGATGTCTATGCGTGGCGTGACGGGTAAGCCGATTAAGTTTCTGGGCACTGGCGAAAAGCTCGATGCAATGGAAGCCTTCCACCCGGACCGTATCGCAGGTCGTATTTTGGGCATGGGCGACGTAGTCTCCCTCGTTGAAAAAGCTGTTGAGACGATAGACCGCGACAAAGCCGAAGAAGCGGCGCGTAAATTCCAAGAAGGCAAATTCGATCTGGACGATTTCCGCAATCAACTCGCACAAATGAAACAAATGGGCGGCATGGGCAGCATGATGAAAATGCTGCCGGGTCTATCCAAATTTTCAGCGCAAATTGATGCTGCCGATATCGAAGGCACGATCTTGAAAAAACAAGAAGCCATCATGTCGTCGATGACCAAAAAAGAACGCGCCAAACCATCGCTCATTTCGTCGTCTGGTTCTCGCCGCCGCCGCATTGCCGAAGGCTCCGGCACGACCGTGCAAGACGTGAATAAACTGCTCAAACAATTCGAGCAGATGCAAGGCATGATGAATAAGGTCCGCAAAATGGGCATGGGCGGTATGATGAAAATGGCCAAAGGTCTTATGGGTGGCGATGCGTTCGACGCCATGACCGCTAAAGCGACTGAGGGCGACATGAGCGCCTTACCTGATTTGTCCCAATTGGGACCTAATCCTTTTGGCAATCTTCCACCGGGCATGTTGCCGCCGAATTTAAGCGGTCTGGGCGGCGGCGGTTTGCCGAAATCTTTTTTTACGAAGAGCCGTAAAAAGAAACGTAAATGAATAAAACCAATTTTAAATTTTAAACTTAAGGAGAATAAAGAATGTCATTGAAACTCAGAATGTCCCGCGGTGGTCGTAAAGCCGCTCCATACTATCGTATCGTCGTGGCAGACAGCCGCGCCGCACGCGATGGTAACTATATCGAACGCCTGGGCACGTATGATCCGCGCTTGGCCAACGACAATCCGAACCGCGTCACACTGAACGTCGAACGCATTAAGCATTGGCTGTCCGTGGGCGCTCAACCGTCTGAACGCGTAGCGTTGTTCCTGGGCAAAGCCGGCATCATCGCCATGCCGAAACAATCGGTCCGTCCGAACAAATCGGCCCCGAAAGCAAAAGCACAAGAACGTTTGAAGGCCGCTGAAGAAGCCAAAGCCGCCGCCGCGCAAGCTGCAGAAGATGCGAAGGCCGCTGCCGCCGCTGAAGCAGAAGCCGCGAAAGCCGCCGCTGCCGAAGCTGCTGCTGCCCCAGCAGAAGCACCTGCCGCAGAAGCACCGGCTGCCGAAGCCGCAGCACCGGCTGAAGAGCCGAAAGCGGAATAAGCTTGTCGCGTATTCAAATAGGCAAAATCACCGGCGCCCATGGCATCAAAGGGGAGGTCAAAGTGCTCTCCCAAAGCCAGGACGCCGGTTTATTATTTAGAAAAGATGGTGTTTTTACAGCGTCCGAAGGTGGTCTGATTGTTAAACTCATCGCCCGCACCGAAAATAAGCCCAGCATGTTCATCAGCAAAATTGAAGGCGTGACCGATCGTAACGAAGCTGAAAAATTTACCAACACGCCGCTCTACATCGACCGGGACGATCTCCCCCAAACAGATGACGGGGAATTCTATCTTAACGATTTGGTCGGCCTGACCGTTGTCACACCCGAAGGCAAAAATTTAGGCACTATTATGTCGATTCAAAATTTTGGGGCCTCCGACTTAATCGATGTGCAATCACCTGAGGGGAAAAATAACTTTATGCCGCTTGCTGAACCATTCCTCGTCGAAATCGATATGGAGGCCGGCCACGTGGTCATGCAGGAAATCGAGGTTATGCCGTGACTTTCCGCGTCAACCTTCTCACGCTTTTTCCCGAAATGTTTCCCGGCATGCTGGGGCATTCGCTCGCTGGCCGCGCTCTTCAAGAAGGCACATGGTCCTTTAATGCTGTGAATATCCGCGATCACGCAACCGACAAACACAAAACGGTCGATGACACACCCTTCGGCGGCGGCGCCGGCATGGTTATGCGCCCAGACACCATCGAAAATGCTTTGCTATCTTTGCCCGTGCAAGGTCGAAAAATTTATATGTCGCCGCGTGGAAAGCTCCTCAATCAAAAACTCGTACAAGAACTCAGCCAAGAACCTGCGCTGACAATTTTATGCGGCCGCTACGAAGGGGTTGACCAACGCGTTTTGGATGCGCATAACTTCGAAGAAATCAGCATCGGCGATTATGTGTTGTCGGGTGGTGAACCAGCCGCGATGATTTTAATGGATGCTTGCGTTCGTTTGCTGCCCGGCGTCATGGGTAATGCCGAAACCGTGTCGGAAGAATCCTTCAGTGATGGTTTGTTGGAATATCCGCATTACACCCGTCCCGCTGATTGGATGGATTCATCCGGCATCAAACGCGAGGTCCCGGAGATTTTGCGTTCCGGCGATCATGGTAAAGTTGCCAAATGGCGCAAAGCCGAGGCCGAAACCATTACCGCAGCGCGTCGTCCCGATTTGTTGACAAAAAAAGACTAAAAGTCTTATGCCTTAAAGCATGAACTCCACCATTCTTGACCTAGACGCAGACGATTTTCGCAAGGCCTTGGATATTGGCCTTGCCAGTTTGCGTCACTATGTCGGTGAACCCGTACAGGGCGTTCCCACGGCCGATGAACGATACCAAGAAGATCATTTGGCATGCGCGGAATATGTGATGGGTTCTTCACCTGCCATAGCGGAGATTTTTAAGGATACCGATCCACACATCGCAATGCAGGAAAAACGCATGTTAGCGCTTGTCTTCCTTGCATGGCCTGCCATCCGTGATTTTACCGTAGATGAATTAGCAGGATATATCGGTACTGTCGCTGCAAACACCGCAGTCGAAATGTCGAGCAACGATCGATCGGGACAAATATCAAACTTATCGACACTGGCGGATAAGGGCATACGCGTAGAAGAAGAGTTTTTGAAAATCTATTTTGCATTGCGTAAAACTGTGACCGCCGTGCCTGAAGGTTTATTAGAAGGCTTGGAGCGCGAACTTGCGGCTATGAATGCCGATAAAATGATCGGTTTAGTGCCACGTGAAAACTATATCAGCCATCTTCAGCAACAGGCCGGGGCAGGCGTTAAACTGACATCCGAAGAGCTGCTTTATATTCTCATGAATACGAAGGTTGATCTTCGCCCCAATTAACCCATTGTTTTTATTGGATATCCATCCTGCTTACCTGGGTTCTAAAAACCACAAAAAGCTTGCTAATCCGCCATTTGACCCGTATAAAAGCGCCCAAGTAAAAACAAGCGGTCTGCCGGCATCCCATGGGGGGTGCTCGATTTTCGAGTCCGCATAAAAGCAGTACTAAAGGTTATAAAATGAGCACGCCTACACCTGTCGTCGCTAAATTCGAAGCGCGCCAACTGGAGCAACTGAGCTCCTCCAAAAAAATTCCAACCTTCTCGACCGGCGATACCGTCAAGGTCAACGTCCGCATTAAAGAAGGCGACCGTACCCGTATTCAGGCTTACGAAGGCGTTTGCATCGCCCGCGCCGGTAACGGTATCAACGAAAGCTTCACGGTTCGTAAGATTTCTTACGGCGAAGGTGTTGAGCGCGTTTTCCCGCTGTTCAGCCCCGTGATCGATTCCATCGAACTCGTCCGTCGCGGTTCCGTCCGTCGCGCGAAATTGTATTACATGCGCGATCGTCGCGGTAAGTCCGCTCGTATTACCGAGCGTACGACAGGCCACGGTTTAAGCGATGACGAAGGCATGATGGAAGAAGTCACGCAAAACGCTGAAGGTCAAACCGAAGCGACTGCTACACCGAAAAAAGAAAAAAAGGCTGCTAAGAAGTAATCAGCGCTTTTATAATATAAAAAACGGCCTCCTATTTGGGGCCGTTTTTATTTTTAAGTCTGTCTCTACGCTCCGCCAGTTCTCGATAGCGATCTTTCATTTTTTCATCAGCGCCCATGAATTGGAATTCATCGATCCGACCTTCTGCAGTAACATACGCATCCTTCCAACCATAATCCTTCGAAACAGGCCCGATAAAAAGCGCGGTATAAACAACGATGCCTTTATTTGCTAATTTGGCGCGCCACCCGCCAAGGGCGTTATGTGCATGCTTACTAAAAAGAAGTGTGACCGTACGGTCTTGCACAGTGTTGGTTTTTTGAACGCGTCTTTCATACATGCGTATTATGGTATGACATTCTGACAAAATAAAAACCCCGGATTGATGTCCGGGGCTTTTCTTACAAAGGATCTCTTGTCAATTTAACGGATGACATCCGTCGTGGCGCTGCCGCCATTCAATACGGGCGAAGGCTTCACGATTTTGAATTTCGGTGCAGGTTTTTGCACTGCAGCTTTTGGCGCTGCAATAATGTGATCAACAATGTGTTTCATAACAGGTTTCATGGCTTTCTTATCTAGTGTACTAATGAGTCGTTTGCAATGCAGCAATTAAAATCAATTCATGCCCAAGCGGATGCGGCCCACGAAGGGCTATCGTTCCCTGGCCAGCCAGGTGGGCAGCAATTTCCGGAGAAACCGCGCCCAAAGCGATGTGCACTCCATCAACTAAGGCACTGATTTCGTTTGAATTTGTGTCTACATAGACTGTTTCGGCACGGGCATAGGCAACGTCATCGAACGCAATACTGATGGCGCCTTCAAAAGCCTCGAAACTGGCGGTTTGTACGGATAACATGATTGACTTAGCCCCTGTTGTTCGTTGTCTTTAGTATAGGGGTGGGATTGTTAATATTTTCATAATGCAGCGCAATAAATGCGCCACCGCAAATATGGGTAAAAATGACGGCTAAAGCACTGACTTTATACGAGAAAATTTGGAACGATCATGTCGTGAAAAAGCATGAGGACGGTACCTGCGTCCTCTATATCGATCGTCATTTGGTCCACGAAGTCACCTCCCCCCAGGCCTTTGAAGGTTTGCGCATGGCTGGCCGCACAGTGCGCCATCCCGAACGCACGCTCGCGGTTGCCGATCACAACGTGCCAACGGCGGATCGTAAACTCGGCATTCGCGATCCGGAATCCAAATTGCAAATCGAAACGCTGGAACAGAATACGAAAGATTTCGGCATTCAATATTTCGGCATGAATGATAAACGCCAAGGCGTCGTGCATATCATCGGCCCTGAACAAGGGCTCACGCAACCCGGCATGACTATCGTGTGCGGCGATAGTCACACATCGACGCATGGCGCCTTCGGCGCGCTCGCGTTTGGCATCGGGACATCCGAGGTCGAACATGTACTGGCAACGCAAACGCTCTTGATGAAACCCGCCAAGACGATGCGCATCAATGTCGACGGCGCCCTACCCGTAGGCGTGACGGCGAAAGATATTATTTTGGCGATCATCGGCACAATCGGCACCGCCGGCGGCACAGGCTATGTGATCGAATATGCGGGTTCCGCCATTCGCGCTTTGTCGATGGAAGGCCGCATGACGATTTGCAACATGTCAATCGAAGGCGGCGCGCGCGCAGGTCTGATCGCGCCGGATGAAACGACGTATCGCTATATTAAAGGCCGCCCGATGGCGCCGAAGGGCGATGATTGGGACAAAGCCATCGCCTATTGGAAAACATTACCAACCGACGAAGGTGCCAAGTTCGATGTCGAAATTAATATGAAGGCGGAAGATATCGCACCGCAGGTCAGCTGGGGCACATCGCCCCAAGATGTCGTGCCGATTACAGGCAAGGTTCCTAATCCAGCCGATATTGCAGACGCTGATAAACGCGCAGCGATGGTCCGCGCACTCGATTATATGGGCCTCACGGCCGGCACCAAAATGACGGACATCAAACTCGATAAAGTGTTTATCGGATCCTGCACCAACGGCCGCATCGAAGATTTGCGCGCGGTCGCCAAAATCGCCCAAGGTAAAAAAGTCGCAAGCGGTGTTTACGCGATGATTGTGCCCGGATCCGGCCTTGTGAAACTGCAGGCCGAGGAAGAAGGCATTGCGCAAATTTTAAAAGATGCTGGTTTCGATTGGCGTGAGCCGGGTTGCTCGATGTGCCTTGGTATGAATGAAGATCATTTGCAGCCGGGTGAACGGTGTGCCTCCACATCCAACCGCAACTTCGAAGGCCGCCAAGGATATAAGG
>DATCRN010000133.1:0-3733 GCA_036568945.1 Alphaproteobacteria bacterium
GCTAAGGCGCAGTGCAGGCTTGGGGTCCGTATATCCTAATTTCTTTTGCAGTTTTTTAAACCAGCGCACAGTGGCTTCCGCTTCGTGCGCGTAGTGAAAATCACTGAGGCGTGCGCGAATGGAATCTTCGGTTGTCTTTGCCAAATCGAAACGTTCAATGACCTTTCCATTTTGTTCTTCAGTACTGCTTAAGGCCAAAATCGCATCCATTTCCGCCTGAGAGACTTCGAGCGATCTAGTGATGACAGATTCGACGCCGATCGTATCGCGCACACGGCGCATAAAATCCCAAACATATTCTTGGCGCTCATGAAAATCTTCGTACGGAATGATCTGCTTGATCGCTTCGCCTAACTCTTCGTGCATTTCGCGATAAGTTTCAGCATCTCCCTCGGAAATCTTACCGACCTCGTTAAACATATCTTTGACTTCATTGAAGCCTCCCGCGCTCAAGGCACGCCCTATGCCTACCTTGCTGGTACGCTGTGTGGTCAGGAGATTTAAAATGCTGCCTTCACGCGTATAAATCAAAATATTGCTGCAAGGCGACGCCTGCGGCCAATCGTACGTATAGCTCATGTGTAACCCTGTTCTCTTGAATTCTTTTTATGAATCCAGGAAAACACGCACGCATTTGCAAACGCAAATTTGGGTCATGCAAAAATTCTATTGGACGTTAAAGCGGCAAATGAATCACAACACGCAGGCCACCCTGCGGTGCGCGGTCCAGAAAAATGCGGCCGCCATGGCCTAAGATAATATCTTGAGCAATTGCCATGCCCAAACCAATCCCGCCGGTTTTGACATTGCGGGATGATTCCAAGCGGTGGAAAGGTTTAAAAACATCGTCGTAATATTGTGGGTCAATGCCCGGGCCGTCATCGTCGATCGCAATTCCGATCCAACCGTTTTTTTCATCCGTCCATACAGTGACGATACCTGATGTCGCATATTTATGCGCATTGCCGATCAAATTGCTGATCGCGCGTTCGAGCGCTCCCGGGCGCACTTCCACCATCAAACGATCCGGCGATTTTAATTGCACGTCAAATCCCTGACGGCGCGCATTCATCACCACGCGTTCCACCAGCGTGCTCAGATCGATCGTGTGCGATGGTTCATCGCCTTCCCCGCGCATAAAGGATAAATATCCTTCCAGCATTGCTTCCATATCGGCAATGTCACTGCGCAAGGCATCTGCATCCGGTCCTTCGCCCATCATTTCGATCTGCAGCTTCATGCGTGTAAGCGGCGTGCGCAAATCGTGGCTGACACCCGCCAACATGGCTGTGCGTTGCTGCACGGCGCGGGTGATGCGGTCTTTCATGCTGAAAAACGCCTCTGTCGCGCGACGGATTTCGCGCGCGCCGGTGCCTTTGAATGGTTGCACATCAGCACCCTTGCCAAAACGTTCCGCCGCAATCGCAAGGCGCCGTATGGGGCGGATTTGATTGCGCATGAACACGATCGACACCAGGAAGAATAAAAGCGCGAGGCCGTTTAACCACAGCACAAAAATATAACCCGATGAATCATACATGCGCTTTTGCGGCATTGAGGTTTGCAAGAATCCTCGTTGCAATTGCACATCCACGCTGATGCGTTTGTCATCCAAATCCACATCCACCGCGAATGGTCGGCGCACTTGATCTACAACCGCGCGGGCGAGCGTATCTTCCAAACCTGGACCATCGCCCGCTTCGGTATGCAAACCTTCTACCATGCGGCCTGGCGTATAGGTCACCAGCACTTCCAGATGCTTAGCCATCAGGCTTTTAAGCGTATCGAAGGTTTCAGTATCTTTAGGTGCCGCCTCAATCTGGTCAGAAATAGCGGCAATTTCGCCGGCAACTGCATAGGCCAAGCGCTCTGTCATACGCGTCCAGTGCCGATCGAAGAAAATATAGGTGGAAACACCTTGCACCAATAAAACCGGCAGCAGGATGATCAACACCGTACGGCCAAATAAGCCGTAGGGCAAAAAATCACGGACAGATTTTATCTGTCTCATGCCGCTTCCTCTGGGCTGGCGCGCAATAGATATCCCTGCCCACGCACCGTTTGCACCATCGCAGGAATTTTCGGATCATCGCCCAATTTACGGCGCAGACGCGTGACCTGCACATCAATCGTGCGGTCGTTGCCGCCCGATAACCCGAGAGCCGTCGCTAAAACTTCGCGTCGTACCGGAATGCCGGGTTTTTCTGCAAGCGCCATGAGCAGTGATACTTCATTCCCCGTTAGCGCCACGGCCTTTTTATCCGGCCCATATAAACAGCGTCCCTCGATATCGAAGACCCACGGCCCAATTTTAAGGCGGGTCGCGGTCGATTTAGATTCATGGGCAGGCTGACGGCGCAAAATGGATGCAATGCGGAGCAACAACTCACGCGGCTCGAACGGTTTGGCCAGATAATCATCCACACCTGCCTCTAACCCCGCAATACGGTCACCGGTTTCACCCATAGCGGTCAGCATTAAAATCGGCAGCTCGCGCGTCTTACGAATGAATTTGGCAAGTTCCAACCCCGTCTCCCCTGGCATCATCACGTCCAAAATCGCCAGATCAAAGCGCAACATGTTCATCTGCGTGCGCGCCGCAGCTGCTCCTTCCGCGGCCGACACCCAATATCCCTGCTGCGAAAGATAACGCGTCAGCAAGGACCGGATACGGTCGTCATCGTCGACGACCAAAATATGGGGCTTTGACAAAGTCATATTGGCCCATATCATAACCTTTCAACCTGGGAATGAGAACTTAAGAAATGACGGAAATACCCCTAGACCAACGTGACGGATTTATTTGGCAAGACGGGCAACTGGTAGCCTGGAAAGAGGCGAAAACCCACGTCCTAACGCACGGCCTGCATTACGCCTCCAGCGTATTTGAGGGGATCCGCGCCTATAACGGCAAGGCGTTTAAACTGACCGAGCATAACGAGCGCTTAGTCAAATCCGCAGACATTCTGGACATGAAAATCCCCTACACAGTGGCTGAGTTGGATGCCGCATGTAACGAAGTGATCAAAGCAAACAATCTGACGGATTGTTATCTACGCCCCGTTGTCTTTCGTGGCCCAGAACAATTGGGCTTAGGCGCACCCAATGCAAAAATCCACGTCGCGATTGCCGCCTGGGTCTGGCCCAAATATTTCTCGCCTGAACTTTTAGAAAGGGGAATCTCTTTATTACAAACGGATTGGCGCAGACCCTCACCGGATTCCGCGCCATGGGAAAGTAAAGCCGCAGGCCTTTATATGATCTGTACGCTGGCAAAGCATGATGCGATCCGCAAAGGGTATACCGATGCGTTGATGCTCGATTATCGTGGTCTCGTTGCAGAAGCCACAGCTGCGAATTTATTCATGGTCAAAGATGCCAAAATCAAAACGCCAATCGCCGATTGTTTTTTAAACGGCATCACGCGCCAAACCGTCATTCAACTGGCCAAAGATGTTGGGATTTCTGTCGAAGAAACGCGCATTGAGCTTCCCGAGCTTATGTCCGCCGATGAAATTTTCCTGACCGGCACGGCGGCTGAAATCACACCCGTCGGTAAAATCAATAATACAGATTTTACCGTTGGCCCTGTGACCAAACAGATGTTGAAACTCTATGAAGATCTCGTAAATCGTTAGACGTTGAAGCGGAACAGCATTACGTCGCCGTCCTGGACAACATAGTCCTTGCCCTCAGACCGTAGCTTGCCCGCGTCGCGCGCGCCGGCTTCGCC
>DATCRN010000134.1:0-9813 GCA_036568945.1 Alphaproteobacteria bacterium
GGACATCCTCTATCCCGAAATCTTTCCCATGCATTCAAATGTAGAAGGCTTTCTTTGTTCGAAATGGAAAAAAGATACAGCCTCGGATGTCGGCTATACCGATACCTTCTATTTTAAAAGGATTGAAAATAACCCAGGCAATTGGACAAACGTGAAATACGAATGCGCTTCGGAATAAATTAAGCGGCTTTTGTGCTGTCAAGTGCACGCCACGCGATGTCGCGCCTACAAAAACCTTCTGGCCATAAAATTTTATCGACCGCCGTATACGCAATTTTCCGCGCATCATTCACAGTATCGGCAGCAGCAGTGATAGCCAACACGCGTCCACCGTTTGCGACGATATGTCCTTCTTTGTCCTTTATCGTACCTGCGTGGAATACGATCGCACCGTTTTCAGCGGCCTTGTCTAAACCGCGAATGATGGTGTTTTTGGCGTAAGTACCCGGATACCCTTGTGCGGCCATCACGACACAGAGTGATTTCTGATCGCTCATCGCAAAATCTGTGATCGATGCCAAATCACCTTTGGCCGCCGCCATGAGTTGCGCCGCAAAATCACCCTGCAAGCGCATCATCAAGGTCTGACATTCCGGATCGCCGAAACGCACATTATATTCCAGCAATTTTGGGATGCCGTTCGACACCATGATGCCCGCAAACAAGACGCCGTGGAATGGATGCCCATCCTCAGTCATGCCTTTTAAGGTTGGCTCGATCAACGTGTCGATAATCTGGCGTTCCATGTCAGGCGACATGAGACGCGCGGGGGAATACGCGCCCATTCCGCCTGTGTTAGGTCCAGTATCGCCATCACCCACGCGCTTATGATCTTGGGCTGATCCTAAAGGCAGAAAATCTTCGCCGCTGCACAGCGCGAAATACGAAATTTCTTCGCCTTCTAAAAATTCTTCGATCACAATCGTGGTGCCGGCATCACCGAAAGATGTGCCGGACAACATGTCGGCAGCTTCGGTCTTGGCCTCGGTCTTATCGGTCAAAATCAGTACGCCTTTTCCGGCGGCAAGCCCGCTGGTTTTTAAAACCACGGTGCCTTCGATCGTATCGATATAAGCCTGTGCGGCTTTTGCATCGGTGAAGGATTGATATTTCGCGGTCGGAATATGATGACGCGCAGCAAAATCCTTCATGAATTTTTTGGAACCCTCCAATTGCGCAGCGGCTTTAGATGGCCCAAAGGTCGCAATACCTGCAGCGCGTAAGGCATCGGCCATGCCTGCCACTAAGGGTGCTTCCGGTCCCACCACCGCCAAATCGACGTGTAAGTCTTTAGCCAAGCTTACGATGCCTTCAATATCATCACTGGATGTCGGATGACAGGTTGCGACTTGTGCAATTCCAGGATTACCGGGCGCGCAATGTAATTCACTGCAGGAGGGTGATTGTTTCAAACGCCAACAAAGCGCGTGTTCCCGCCCGCCGGATCCAATCACGAGAATTTTCATCTACATATCTCCCATCGCAATCAGGGATGTATTGCCGCCCGAAGCCGTGGTGTCAACGGAAATGACCTTTTCGGTTGCAAACGCGTGCAAATAATAAGGCCCGCCGGCCTTGGGACCTGTGCCCGATAGGCCCATGCCGCCAAAGGGTTGCACGCCGACTATGGCGCCGATCATCGTGCGGTTGATATACACGTTCCCGGCGCGGATTTGGTTGGCCAAATGGCGCTGTGTTTCAAAAATGCGCGAATGCACGCCGAAGGTGAGGCCAAAGCCTTTACGGTTGATGGACTCAATCAAATCATCACGCTCCGCCGCACGGTACCGTAAAACATGCAAGGCAGGTCCAAACACTTCGCGGTCCAAATCATCGATGGACCTAATCTCCGCCATAATCGGCGCAAAGAAATGGCCCTTGTCTTTAAGACCCTTATCCATCGGCGTCTCCGCAATCACACGCGCGCCGCCGCGCAAACGGGACCGATGACGCTGCAATCCGGCCAAAGCCTGATCGTCAATGAGGGGCCCAATATCCGTCGATGCATTCGCAGGATCGCCGACCACAATTTCATGCATGGCGCCTGCAATCAAATTGGTCACGGCATCAAACACATCTTCTTGCACGCACAATAAACGTAAAGCTGAACACCGTTGCCCTGCCGATCCGAAGGCAGAATTAATGACGTCATCGCAAACCTGTTCCGGCAGCGCCGTGGAATCGACGATCATGGCATTGATTCCGCCTGTTTCGGCAATAAGCGGCAGAATAGGGCCGGGGCGGTCTGCCAGCGATTTATGAATGGCTTTTGCCGCTTGGTTGGACCCTGTGAAAGCAACGCCCGCGAGGCCACGGCTATTCACCAGCATTTCACCAACGCGTCCATCACCTTGAATCAAGCCGATCGCGTTGGCTGGTACACCGGCCTCAATCAGCATTTCAATAGCACGCATGGCGATCAGGGGTGTTTGCTCTGCTGGCTTTGCAATGACGGCATTCCCTGCAGCCAACGCTGCGGTCACTTGTCCTACGAAAATTGCCAACGGAAAATTCCATGGGCTGATGCACACAAAGGTCCCGCGCGGCTCTAGGCGAATAGAATTTTGCTCACCCGTCGGGCCCGGTAGCGGTACGGCCGTAGCAAATAATTTACGCGCTTGTACGGCATAATAACGGCAAAAATCCACAGCTTCGCGAATTTCAGCAATAGCGTCAGGAATATTTTTGCCGGCTTCTTGCGCGCAGAGCGCTACAAATTCCTTGCTGTTGGCCTCAAGCGCATACGCAAAACGCTCCAAAATTTGCCCGCGTCGATCTGGGTGCACCACGCGCCAGGACTTCCAGCCTTCTATCGATGCGACTAATGCGTCTTTAATGATCGCATCATCTGCATACCAAACATTGCCCAGCGGATTATTTTTATCCTGCGGGCTCGTATGCGTGGTTGGCAACGATCCGCGACGCTTCTCGCCATTCACGATGCTTTCAGCCTCCAGGCTTTTACCGGCTAGTCCAGTGCGTGCGGCATCTTCCAGTGTTTTTAAAACCTCGCGCTCGCCTAAGTCCCATCCGGCGCTATTGAGGCGCTCCGGCGCATAAAGATCGCGCGGCAAGGGGATGCGCGGATGAAGTTGGCCTTGGCTGTGTGCAATGGCTGCCATCGGATTTTCAATGAGCTGTTCCGCAGGGATTGCGCGATTGGCCAAACGATTGACGAAAGACGAATTGGCGCCATTCTCCAAAAGGCGCCGCACGAGATAGGCGAGCAAATGCGTATGCGGTCCCACTGGTGCATAAATGCAGCATGGAATATCCATAGACAAAATTTGTGCATGCAGCCCTTCACCCATGCCGTACAGGCGCTGGAATGCAAAACCGGACCGGTCATTCCCGGCTAAATCTAAAATGGTCGCGACGCTCGATGCGTTGTGCGTGCCGAACATCGGCGTGACAAATTTGCGGTTATCGAGAAGGAGTTGCGCGCACGCAAGATATGACAGATCCGTATGCGCCTTGCGTGTAAACAGTGCGTAATCGGGCAGGCCCGCCACTTGCGCGCGTTTGACTTCCGAATCCCAATACGCGCCCTTGACCAAACGGATATTAAGCTTGCGTTTTGCATCTGACGACCATTGCACCAGCTCAGTCAGCAGCGGATACGCCTGTTTGCCATACGCTTGCACAGCCATCCCAAATCCATCCCAGCCTTTGAGGTATGTCGCTTGTAAGGCGCGGTCTATAATTTGAAGCGATAAGGGTAGGCGATCGACTTCCTCTGCATCCACCGTCAAATTCAAATTGGCATCTGCTGCAAGACGGCAAAGTTCGCTTAAACGCTCCGCCAATTCCGGAATGCAGCGCGCGGATTGTGACGGCACGTAACGCGGATGCAGTGCCGAAAGTTTGACCGATATGCCGTGACGTTTCAGTGCATCTGTATACCCACCCGATACGCTGCGGCTTAAAACGCTGATCGCATGCGCATAAGATGTAAAATAAGCTTGCGCATCCATTTCCGTGCGCGCGGCCTCACCCAACATGTCGAAAGAATAAGCATATCCGCGGCTCGCATTATTCGCAGCCGCCATCGCATCTTCAATTGTCTCGCCCATCACGAACGCTTCGCCCAGCATTTTGACACCGGCAATTGCGGCACGGCGAATGGCAGGCATACCCATGCGTTTGGTCATACCACCCATAACCCCTTGCGCAAGCTTGAGGCCCAGGCCGGACATTTTGCCCAGCCAGTCATTCGCCTCGCCAAACAATTTTTCAAAATCGGCGTCGGATAATTTGTCTTCCAATAAGGCTTCGGCTGTTGCCGCATCCGGCACGCGCAGCAAAGCCTCGGCCAATGCCATCAAGGCCATCCCCTCGCGGGTGGATAGCGAAAAACCTTCGATCATGGATTGGAATTTATTGGCGTGCTTGTATGCACGCGCACCCTCGATCAAAACCCTGGTTTGTTGGACGACTTGGGGACGCAGATTATATCCTTGCGGCAAGGCGCCCATCAGCGCCGCTACACAGTCGGGTTCGGAGCGGAATTTCCAGCTTGCAAAATTATCGGCCATGGCATTGATTGTAAGGAAATGAGCGATTTATTCAACCAGGCACAGCGCGAATCCGGGCCAGTTACCAACATCCCGGAATTCACGATTTCCGACATTTCGATGGCGGTCAAACGCACCATCGAAGGGGCTTTCACCTTAGTGCGTGTGCGGGGCGAAATCTCCAAATTCAGCCTCCCTAAATCCGGCCATGCCTATATTACTTTAAAGGACGAAAACGCGATTCTCGAGGCGGTATGCTGGAAAGGCAATTTGTCGCGTCTGCAAATTAGGCCTGAGGAAGGGTTGGAGGTCATTTGCACGGGCAGGCTGACAACCTATCCGCTGCGCTCAGGCTATCAACTCGTGATCGATCAGATGGAGCTAGCTGGCCAAGGCGCTCTTTTAAAGATGCTCGAACAGCGCAAAGCCAAACTCACTGAAGAAGGCCTCTTCGATCAATCACGGAAAAAGAAACTCCCTTATCTGCCGACCTCCATCGGTGTCGTGACTTCACCCACTGGCGCTGTCATCCGTGATATTCTGCATCGCTTAAGCGATCGTTTCCCTGTTCATGTCATGGTGTGGCCTGTCGCTGTGCAAGGTGAACGTGCTGCCGCTGAAGTCATTCGCGGCATCAAAGGCTTTAACGACATGGATGATGACGCGCCGGACTTAATCATCGTTGCGCGCGGCGGCGGATCTTTTGAAGATCTCTTGCCCTTCTGGGATGAAGGCGTTGTGCGTGCCGCCGCGGCATCCCGCATTCCACTCATCTCAGCCGTCGGACACGAAACCGATGTCACATTGATCGACTTTGCCGCTGATGTGCGTGCGCCGACACCGACCGCTGCTGCTGAAATGGCTGTGCCGGTGCGCAGCGAACTTTTATCGTATGTCGGCGATCAAGGTCAAAAACTCACCCGCGCACTTTCGGCACGCATCACGCAGGCAGGCTTAAAACTGGACGCTTTTCGTCGCACCTTTGCGCGACCGGAACGTTTAGTCGAAACCCATCAACAGCGCCTCGATACCATGAACATGCGCCTTGCGCGTTTGTTTGAACGTCTGACTGGCGGTTATGAAGTGCGCCTCAACCGTACCGCGGGCAAACTCCGTGCGCCGACCCATGTCATCGATCAAAAACGTCAAGCGCTGCATAATATCGCAACGCGTCTGGAACGCGCAGGCGGACGCATCACCGAGCCCAAACAACAAAAGCTGAGCGAGTTGCAGCGTGTGCTTGCCAGCCTGTCGTATCACAATGTGCTTGAGCGCGGATATGCCATCGTGAAAGGCGTGGATGGCAAAATCATCGCCGATGCGGCACAACTTTCTCCAGGCGATACGGTCGACATGATTTTCGCCAAAGGTAACGCTAAAGCCCGGATTTCCTAGGTTTGTTATTAATATTTGACGTAATATCAGTAATCGGCTTAAGTCATTTCTTACCTTAAAGGATGGATGACCGTTGAGCCTGTTTCTCGAAAACGCATACCCTGATTTTCCCAAAGTGAATCCACAAAGTTTGCGGGATGCTTTCACGCTTGAAATGCAAAATGCTGAGGCCGCCTATCAAGCCTTGCTTGCACAAACCGATGCGCCGACTTTCGACAATACCTGCCGCGCGATCGAGCTTTTGGATCTGGAAGCCGAGCGTCTTTCCAATTTGACAACCATTTGTTCTTTAAGCCGTGGGTCAGATTATGCAGACATCAAAACCGAGATGGGAACCGCGCTAACGCAATTTTCTACGCGCCTGTATCAAGAACGCAGCCTATACGACCGTGTACGTGCTGTGCGCGATTCAGATGTCGGACTCTCCATGGATGACAAAGCGCTACTAGAATCGCAATTTGCAGGATTTAAATTTAACGGTGTCGGTCTTGATGGTGCTGCCAAAAATCGGTTCAAGGAAATTGCAGAGCGCTTAACGCAACTTGGCACTAAATTCGAAGAGAACAACACCAAGAACCGCGATGCCGCCTATTTGGCAATTCCGCTTGATACGGATGTGGACGGTGTTCCGCCGCAAGCATTGAACGCTGCGCTCGAAGCCGCCAAAGCGCGCAGCATGGACGGCGTTTATTTGTTTAAGGCGGCAAGCCCGGCATCCCGCGATGTCATCGCCTTTGCCAATAACCGCGATTTACGCCGCCGCATGTCGGCTGTGAATCTCTCTTACGGGCGGGGTGACGGTCCGGACTCCAATTGGCCGCTTGCGCTTGAAATCGCCAACCTTCGTTTGGAAAAGGCGAACCTGCTTGGTTATCCCGATTACGCTCATATGCGCATGGACCATAACCGTATGGCAAACCGTCCGCAGATTATTCAAGAATTGTGGGCTGATCTTTACAAGGTAGTGCGTCCCGCAGCTGAGCAGGAATTGCAAGCACGCAAGGACCTGGCCTTGGAACGCGACGGCATTACGGATTATCAAACCTACGATAACGCGTATTACGAACGTTTGATCGAAGAACGTCAAACGTCAATCGACATGCAAACTGTACGCCAATATTTGCCGGTGGACCTGATCGTCGAAGGACAATTCAAGCATACGCAAAAATTCATGGGTTTTACGTACATAGAACGGCCAGATCTTCCAGCGGTTGTAGACGAAGCGGTTACTTATGAAGTGCGCAACGACCAAGGGCAAAATATCGGTTTTGTCATGACCGATATGTATGAACGGGCCGGCAAGCGTGATGGAGCCTGTATGGCGCGTGTGCAATCGCGTCATTTGGCAGCGGATGGAACGGTACGCCCCAATGTGGCAATCATGTTCTCGAATTTCAGCAAAGGCCTGCCGGGCAAACCTGCGCTATTATCTTTGGATAATACGCGCACCCTGTTCCATGAAAATGGACATCTTGACGACACGCAATCCTGCCCATCCGATTATAATTCTTTAAATACGTCGAATGCGCCATATGATTCCGTCGAGATCGCTTCAAGGTTCATGGAAGATTACATGTGGACGCCGGAATTCACATCGACATACATGCGCCATGTAGAGACGGGTGAAGCTATGCCCGCGGAAATCGTACAGAAATTGCGCGCGGCACGCAGAATCAATCAGGCTATTCCGATTTTGGCGCAATTGAGTTACAGCGCTCTCGATATGGCCGTGCACACTATTCGCACACCTTTGGCGGATGTGGATGCGCTTAAAAAACTCGATGAAGAGGTGCTGGGTCGCTACAAGCTTTTGCCGGATGGCCCGTCCATTCGTATGACACCGCTATACGGCCATATTTTCAGCAGCAATTATGCGGCGGGGTATCACAGCTATATTTATTCGGAAATTTATGTGGCGGCTTTGCGTGAGCTTTTTGATCAAAAAGGCGATTATGATGAAAGCTTAAGTTCTCTGTTTAGAACGAAAATGCTCGGCATGGGTGCACTGCGCGATCCGAAACTGTCCTATCAGCTGACGACAGGGCAGGAAAAACCCGAAATCGCAGCCTATTTGCGCCGTAACGGTTTAGTCCCGGCTTAAATTATAAACCCTCGCCCCCCATAAAGATGGGCGCAGGGGTGCGGTGGGCTTTTTCGTCATCCAGACAGGCTTGCAACCCTTCGCGGTAGGTCGGGTATTTCAGCTTCACATTCAGTTCTTGTTTGATGCGATCGTTTTTCACGCGTTTGTTATCCAGGTAAAAAGACCGCGCCATCGGCGCTTGGTCGGCTTGATCGAACGGGATAATCGGGCCCGGTGTGTACCCTAACAATTCTGCGGCCATACCGATCACTTCATGGGATGGCGATGGATAATCGTCCGATACGTTATAGGCGCGGCCTGGGTGCAAATGGTGCATTGATTGCATGAGTGTTTGCACAATGTCGTCAATATGGATGCGATTAAACGCATGACCAGGTTTATCGATGCGGCGCGAATTACCCGCGCGCACGGCATCAAGTGCAGAACGACCGGGACCATAGATCCCGGCCAGTCTGAAAATTTGAACAGGCAAACGATTATTCGCATGCAACGACAGCCACTGCGCTTCCGCAAGCGAACGGCGGCTGCCGCGCTTATTCGTCGGGCGTTGTTCTGATTCCTCATCGACCCAACCACCGTCGCGGTCACCGTAGACAGCGGTGGTCGACAGCAGCCCCACCCATTGCAAAGACTCCATCATCGCAATGTCTTCACCGTGGAAATTAAAGGCGGGATCGCCATTATCATCCGGCGGAATGGACAAAAGCATATGCGTAGTTCCTTCCAAAGCATGCAGCGGGTCATCAAGCGGGTGATCGGAATCAAAAAGCCAGGCTTGGACGCCTAGCTCGTTTTTCATGAAGCGCTGCTTATCAAGATCGCGCGTGGTGCCTGCGATGACCCAGCTCGGGTCTTGCGCCTTTAAAGCGCCGGCAAGGGCCTGTGCGACATAGCCGTAGCCGAAACAGAATAATTTTTTTAAGGTGGGTTTTGCGGACATGATGAGGGTTATAAGTCAAAGACCTTAATAATCGGTTCGCGTGTAATTGGGCGATGGAGCAAAGCCCGGCACTTGGTCTTCGAGGATGGCGCGGAAGGTCGGTCGTGATTTCATGCGCTGATACCAAGCGCGCGCGCCAGGGTGCTCGTCCCATGGCACATCGCCGATATAATCGATCGACGATAAATGACCTGCCGCCGCAATGTCGGCGAGCGAAAAACGATCGCCGGCCAGCCAGCGTCTGCGCTCCATCAAGTACGAAATATAATCCAAGTGATAATGAATATTGGCGTGTCCGGCGCGAATGGAAGGGCCATGCGGCTCGCCCAATTTTAAAAAGCGCTTCATGATTTTTTCGCCGACCAGGTTTTCGGTGACCTCGCGGTTGAATTTGACATCGAACCAGCCCAAAAGTCGGCGCGTTTCAGCCCGGGCCAAGGCATCCTCGCCCAAAAGGGACGTGTGATCATACACTTCTTCCAAATATTCGCAGATGGCGGAGGAATTGGAGATGACCGTGCCGTCTTCCTCAACCAGAACGGGGACGTCGCCGGCGGGGTTAATGGTTAAGAACTCGGTCCGTCTTTCCCATATTTTTTCCACGCGCAGGCCAAAATCCAAGCCTTTTTCCGCCAAAGCCACACGGACCTTGCGCGAAAATGGGTGAAGCCAAAGGTGATACAGCGTCCGCATGACCCTATATCATAGCGAATCAGCCTGTGCATGAATAGGGTCTAAGCTCTTAAGGTTATTCAGCTTTTGTCGTGGCGTACAGGTCGATTTTGATCAGCACGTCATTGCCGACCATGGAAGTGTCTTTCCACGATCCGTTGCCGACATCGAATTCCAAACGGCGGATC
>DATCRN010000135.1:0-3046 GCA_036568945.1 Alphaproteobacteria bacterium
GTTCAGGCCTACAAAGCCGAAGAAGAAAAACCGAACTCGAACCTCGACGTTCACTATACCGGACGCTTTAACAACTAAGTTTTATTTCCTCCAAATACAAAAAACCCGCCTTGATCGGCGGGTTTTTCTTTATCGGGCGGAGCCTAAAGACAGGCGTCTTAGAACGTCATCCAGCTGATCGAGCGTATCGTATTCGATCACCAGCTTGCCCGATTTGCCTTTGCTTTCGATTGAGACCGTGAGGCCCAGAATATTGGTCATCTCACGCTCGAGCAATGCCGTGTTCGGATCACTATCATTGGCGACCACTTTCTTTTGTTTTTTCGCGGCAGGTTTGCCTTTGGCTTTGCCCGTTAAATTCTCGGCTTCGCGCACCGACAAATTGCCTTCGACCATCGCCTTAGCAAGAGCAATCGGATCTTCCGCTGTCACCAAAGTGCGTGCGTGACCGGCGGTGAGTTTGCCTTCACGCAAATATTCCTTCACAAGCTCCGGCAGATTGAGCAGGCGCACCATGTTCGCAATGTGCGAGCGCGATTTGCCGACAGCCTCCGCCACACGGTCTTGCGTATGACCGAAACGCTGCATCAATTGCTGGTAGGCTTCAGCCTCTTCCAGCGGACCCAAATCTTCGCGTTGCAAATTTTCGATCAGCGCAAGTTCAAGAACCGTTTCGTCCGTCAGATATTGAATCGTGACGGGCACTTCATGCAGCTGCGCGATTTGTGATGCACGCCAGCGGCGTTCGCCAGCGACGATTTCATAACGGTTACCCGCTTCTGGAATCGGACGCACGAGCAGCGGCTGCAAAACGCCATGTTGCTTGATCGATGACGCAAGTTCGGTCAGCGCGTCTTTATCGAATACGGTGCGCGGTTGGTTCGGATTGGGCTTCAGCCAATCGATCGGCATCATGCGGCGCGAACCGGAATTGGTCGGTGCTTGTGCATCCGTGTTTTCTTCATCGCCGAACAACGCGTTTAAGCCACGGCCCAAACCATGCGCGCTTGTCTGTTTCTTTTTTGCGTCTGTCATTTCTTCCTCATGGGCAATTAGTGCCATTTGCATTGCAAGTCCGGCCATTTCCATATCCTTTTAAGCCTTAAGCGGCGGCCTGTTCAACATTTCTCTCGCGCTTGAGCATTTCCTTGGCCAATTGAATGTAAGCCTGCGATCCCGGACAGCGCATATCATAAATAATCGCAGGCAGGCCGTGGCTCGGCGCCTCCGATACCCGCACGTTGCGCGGGATCAAGGTGGTGTAAACCTTAGGCCCGAAGAATGCGCGCACATCATCTGCCACTTGTTGGCTTAGGTTGTTGCGTTTATCGAACATGGTGAGGACGACGCCCTGAATTTCAAGTTCAGGGTTGAATGTATCGCGCACACGGTCAATCGTGCGCACGAGTTGCGACAGGCCCTCCAGCGCAAAGAATTCGCATTGCAACGGCACCAGCACGGCGTGCGCCGCAACCAATGCGTTGAGCGTAATCAACGAGAGCGATGGCGGGCAATCGATTAACACGTAATCGAAATCTTCGGTGCCGGAACGAAGCGCTTCGCGCAAACGAAACTCCCGCGACTCAGCGGTCACGAGCTCAATATCAGCACCGGCCAAATGCACGGATGCAGGCACGATGGATAAACGCGGCACACGCGTAGCAACCGCCGCTTGTTTGGCCGTGCAACCGCCGAACAAAAGATCGTAAGTGGAAATAACACGGTTCTGACGGCTGATACCAAGACCAGTCGAAGCATTGCCTTGAGGATCCAGATCGATCAGCAAAACCGTTTTGCCGACGGCGGCGAGCGAGGTTGCCAAATTGACCGCGGTGGTGGTTTTACCCACGCCGCCCTTTTGGTTGGCAATCGCAAGAATACGTGAGGCCATGAAGCCCTCCTCTTACCTGTTCTTTTGGAATGGTGCTGAGGCTATTGATAGAATCTAGAGAGCGCAAGTCAGGCCTTTTTGCGCACGTTACTTATGCACAAAATTCGAGCATTTTCAGATGTTTGGCTAGGATGCGCGGTCACATCAAAATCATGACCAACCTTGGCCATATCAATCTCTTTTTGCGAATCGGCCCCTTTTAAAAACACAAAGAAAGCGTGTCTCCACTGCGATTCGGTGAGGCCAAAAAGAACATCCAGAGACGCCAACGCACGAGCTGTCACAATGTCCGCTTTTAATGTCGGCAAAATATCTTCAATACGTCCCGTATGCACGACCACGTTCTTCAGTTGAGTTTCACGTGAAACGACAGACAAGAACGTTGTCTTCTTGGAATCGGAATCGATCAAATGAACTTTCAAATCCGGTCGGGCGATTGCCAAAACCAATCCAGGGAATCCTGCCCCCGATCCAATATCAGCCACGGTGACATTCTGTGGTACCAAAGCCGCGATCTGGAGACTGTCTTCAAAGTGCCGACCCCAGGCGTCTTTCAGTGTGCTAGACGCAACTAAATTGACCGATTTCTGCCATTTCTGAAGCAGACCAAGGTAGGTCTGCAGATGCTGCTGACTATCAGGCTGCATCGGTTTCAACGAGTTCAACAGTCTTCTTTTTCACGTGGCGCAAAAGCGCAATAATCGCCGCTGGCGTGACACCAGGAATGCGCGCGGCAGCACCCAGCGTCGTTGGGCGCACTTGTTTCAGACGATTTTTAATCTCTGTCGATAAAGACCCGATCGAATCGTAATTGAGCGTATCCGGTAGCACCAGTCCCTCATCTTTGCGGAAAGCATTGATATCCGCTTCCTGGCGCTCAATATAACCCGCATAAAGCGCATCGATCTGAATTTGTTCGGCGATCG
This sequence comes from Alphaproteobacteria bacterium, assembly GCA_036568945.1. Taxonomy (GTDB): domain Bacteria; phylum Pseudomonadota; class Alphaproteobacteria; order Micavibrionales; family UBA1664; genus UBA6145. The sequence goes on from DATCRN010000135.1 coordinate 2,818, forward strand.
CCGGGCGGATTTCAGCCATTTGTGGCCATATTTGGGTAAGGCGATCCCACGTCACATTCGGATAACGCAGGATCTCAAATACATTACGGTGCTTGCCGTCCATCGTAACGTCAATCCCTTGCTCTTCCAGCTTGTTCGGTGTGGCCGTCAGGCCACCACAAAGGGTGCGAGCAGCTTCCAGTTCCATTGACTTCAAATTCCAGACTTTCTCACGTTTACTGCCTACCAG
>DATCRN010000136.1:0-11976 GCA_036568945.1 Alphaproteobacteria bacterium
CGACCGCCTGTGCATGCTGCTGACCGGCGCCGCCAATATCCGCGACGTAATCCTGTTCCCGACCTTGAAGCCGCTGAAATCGTAAATTTGCGTTAGCCTCTCGTCTTCGTTTATGAAGACGAATGTCTAAAATTGATCGCCGTCAATTTATCGCTCTGATGTCTGCTGCCTTCGGCAGTGTCATGGTTAAGGCTGGGCCGTTGACGTCCGGCATACCCATGGGTGATGCAGCGGATGCTATTCAAAGTTTGGAAACGGCGGCTGCCATTTCGGCCAAAATCAAAAGCCAGTTCGATCTTGTGCAAACATGGGTTGGTGTCAGCCGACTCATGAAATTTACCAAGCAAGCAGGCCAAGGATCCTTTCAGGAACGGCGCGATTTTTTTAGCGCAACTGACGACATTAAAAAAACAATCAAACGCTATAAATTGAATAAAACGCGTTATGTCAGCCCCGACCAATCGTTGACAGAGTCTCTTTTTTTAGATGGTCAGCAGGACAATGCAGGTATGCCATATCGCATGTATCTTTTGACGGCACCATCACAAGAACTGGCAGAGCAGGCCGCGCAAAGTTTCAAAAAGATTTTACCGGTATCTTACGGTGTCTGGTCCATGGATGATTGTATGGATTACGGGCGGTCTATGCCCATTGTTTGTGTTTACGAACCATTACATGAAACGCTGCTTCTCAATGATGACGCCGGCCAAGCCATCGAACGCCAGAACAAAGAAAAAGTAGAGAGCATGATGCGTCAATGGAAAGACGTCACGTCCACCATGACGATCGAAGAAATGAAAGCGTTTGGCAAAGATATATTCCAGGGCGCGACCCTTGTTCTCAAGGACCCGGAAGGCAAGGAACACCACAGCAGTCTAGAATTAACGTTCTAAGCTGCGTTTAATTACGAACATTGATGCCAAAATTGCGTTGTCCGTAACGGCGACCCGCTAATTTAACTTGTGCAGGTTTTTTCGGTGGTTGATGGCGGATCGCGAGTGTGTTGAGTAACGTGCGAATGCTTTGTCCAATGTGATTGGTCATGTATCCCCTCTAAATTTTAAACGTAGATTGTTTGGTTTCGCGCACTACAATGTGATGCGGCTGAATTTGTTTGTTCCAGTAATAATCGAGCCCCATTTGAGCAAAATGCGCGAAGGCAAGCATGCTTACGAGGGCCGATGCGAATTCTGGTAGCGTAATTACAAAAGCGACAAGTTTTGTTACGGGAAGAGATGTCACAGCCGCGCCAGTGCCGGCGGCCCCGGAAACAAAAAGGCCGCGCGCTTTGGCCTGCCAGACTAAATCAAGATAACGATGAGGCTCTTCTTTATTGGTCATAACGCTTTTTAGCGATGACCGTCAAAACCTTCAAGAGAAAAACCTTTTAGGTCGTAGCCAAGGCCTGCCTTGGCGTAGTTATCACCGCGGTTTTCTGCCTTTTGCCAATCATCGTTCACGATGTGAGTAAGATCCGGACGCGGGCGTTCTTCCGGCGCTGTAAGTGGTGTCCCTACATATATAAAGCCCGCCACATGATCTTGCGGCGATAATTTTAGTGCCGTACGCACAGTGTCGTCATAGGCATACCATTCACTGATCCAATTCGCTCCGTAGCCAAGTGCATTGGCAGCAAGACAGATATTGTGACAAGCAGCACCGGATGACAAAATTTGTTCCCATACCGGAATGGTACTTTCACGCGGACTAGAAATCACAGCGATCACAAGCGGCGCGCGCGTAAAACGTTTTTTCTCATCTGCAATTTTTTCTGGCGTTGATTGCGGCTCGCGTTTAGACCAAGCATCCGCAATCACATCACCGAAACTGGCGCGGGCATCGCCTTCAAACACAATAAACCACCACGGAAACAATTTTCCGTGATCCGGCACGCGCGCACCCGCCTTCAAAATAATGTCGCGCTCCTCTGCGCTAGGACCCGGGCCACTCATTGTTTTGGCGGACGCAGAACGGCGTTTCAGCAGTGTATCGATCAAATCAGGATTCTTGCGGGCATAAATTAAATCGTCGGCCACTCTTAGTCTCCAATCACGGTTTTAACCGTGCCTTTTTCCAAGTCGATCTGTTTGATCGCGTGATGATTTGTATCGACGACCAATGCCATACCCATCACAACCATTAAATCACCGGGCTCGCTCAATGTACTCGCTGGTAATGTAACAGTCTTAAGCTGTTTGGTTTTGGTGTCGTAAATCCGCAGGGCGTTATTGTACGTATCAGCGATATAGACTTTACCATTTTCTGCAAACAGACCTTGCGGGTGTTGCATCAGCGCGGATGGGTAGGTGCCATCCTTTAATCCGAAATCAAACAGACCGGTGCCGATGAGTGTCGTGATCGTGCCGTCTTTTAACTGCCGTAACGCCGAGCTTTCTGCATCGACGAAATAAAGCGTATCGCCGTCGCGCGACAAGCCGCTGGGTTGCGACAGGCTTGCCGTGCCAATGGCCGCACCATCATCAATAGATTCTTTGCCATTGCCCGCTAGCACCGAAGCGGTTTTTGTTTTCGGATCGTAAACCCATAGTTGATGTAATCCGGCCATAGCGATGGCAATACGACCATCGGCCAAAGGCTCAATGTCCCAAGGAGACGCGAGTGATGTTTTCAGCGCATCCCCATTCTGCACAGATCGGTCGTAACCCTGACGGCCCGTGCCTGCGACAACAGAAATCTTTTTGGTTTTGAGGTCGATGGTTTTGATCTGATGATTGCCGGTGTCGGCTACGTAAAGCGTATCACCGACGACAACGATGCCGCGCGGCTGATGAAAACCTTTATAGGTTTCTACCGTTTTGAAATCACCATCCAAAGCAAGGATAGCGTTATGACCCGCATCCGCTACAAACAGTAGACCGTTATCATTATCGATCTCATAAAATGCCATGCGGGCAGGGAAAGATAAAACGCCGCCAGATTCTTTGGTGTCCAGAAGACTCGCAATCGATGCGGTCTTTGTGTTACTGTCAGGCAATACGCCCGTAATGGCATCTTCAAGATCGCTACGGTGCCCTTCACCCGAAAAACGTGCCGCTTCTTGACCGTCCGGTCCTAACACGACGAAGGTCGGCCAGGCTTGAACGTCGAAACTGTTCCAGATGGCGAAATCGGAATCATTGATGACGGGGTGTTTAAGGCCGAAGCGTTTGGCGGCGGCCAGAATGCGTTCCGATCCTTGCTCGCCCTTGAACTTGGCGGAATGAACACCAATGATCAGGAGTTTGTCGCCAAACTTCTGTTCCAAATATTCGAGGTCGGGTACGACCTGCATGCAGTTGATGCAGCCATAGGTCCAGAAATCGAGAAGGACCACACGGCCTTGCATATCAGCCTCGGTAATCGGCCGGGTGACATTAAGCCACCCACCAGAACCTCCCTTAGCTAAAGTGGCATGAGTTTCGGCAGCCAAAGCGGGCAGGGCAAAGAACACGAACAATAAAGAGAGGAGTAAGCGCATAGGCCTAATATAGAGTCCTTTCTTTTGGACGCAAATGCGCTAGAACAATACCATGCCAAAAGCCCCTTTATTAGAGCCGCAGCCCGCCGCGCAGGAACTGGAAATCACCAAGTCCTACCTGCCTTTGCGCCCGGCTGAGCCGAGTCGCCCGTTCGATCTGGTTTCGGACTATCAACCTTCCGGCGATCAGCCACAAGCGATCAAGGAATTGGTCGAAGGGCTAAAGGCTGGCGATAAGGACCAGGTGCTGCTTGGCGTCACCGGTTCCGGTAAAACCTTCACCATGGCGCATGTGATTAAGGAACTTGAGCGTCCCGCGCTCATCATGGCGCCGAACAAAACACTCGCAGCGCAACTCTATGGGGAAATGAAATCCTTCTTCCCTAACAATGCCGTTGAGTATTTCGTGTCTTATTACGATTACTATCAACCTGAAGCCTATGTGCCGAAGACCGATACGTTTATCGAGAAAGACAGTGCGATCAACGAGCAGATCGACCGCTTGCGCCATTCCGCGACGCGCGCTTTGTTTGAACGCCGCGATATCATCATCGTGGCATCGGTGTCTTGTATCTACGGTATCGGATCTCGCGAAGATTACATGGCAATGATCATCGATATTCATAAAGGGCAAGCTGTTAGCCGCGAGCAATTGATCCGCAAGCTGGTCGAACTCCAATACAGCCGTAACGACATTGCGTTTGAACGCGGGACGTTCCGTGCACGCGGCGATACGTTGGAGTTGTTCCCGCCGCACTTTGAAGACCGTGCCTGGCGCATCAGCTTCTTCGGTGACGAGATCGAAGAGATTGCCGAATTCGATCCGCTGACCGGTGAGATCAGTGCCAAAATGGAAGGTGTGCGCGTCTACGCCAACAGCCACTATGTGACGCCTGGGCCGACGATGCAGCAGGCCATCAAAGGCATCAAAATCGAACTTGATAACCGACTGCAAGAATATCAATCGACGGGTAAGCTGCTTGAGGCGCAACGCATCGAGCAGCGCACGCGGTTCGATTTGGAGATGCTGGCGGCCACCGGCATCTGCCAAGGCATCGAAAACTACTCGCGTTACCTGACAGGTCGCGCACCAGGATCGCCGCCGCCGACGCTCATCGAGTATCTGCCCAAAGACGCGATCATGATCCTGGATGAAAGCCATAACATGATCCCGCAGCTCAATGGCATGTACGGCGGTGACCGGAGCCGCAAATCCACACTCGCAGAATACGGATTCCGTTTGCCATCTTGTATGGATAACCGCCCGCTCAAGTTCGAAGAGTGGAATGCCATGCGCCCGCAAACCATCTACGTCTCGGCAACACCTGGCCCGTGGGAGTTGGAACAAACCGGCGGCGTCTTCGCAGAACAAATTGTCCGTCCAACGGGCCTGATCGATCCACCGGTGGAAGTGCGTCCGACGAAACACCAGATCGACGATCTGATGGAAGAATGCCAGAAAAAGATCGCGATGGGACAGCGAGTCCTCATTACGACGCTGACCAAAAAGATGGCGGAGGACCTGACCGAGTATCTCACCGAAAACGGCCTGTCCGTCCGCTACCTGCATTCCGACATCGACACGCTGGAGCGCATCGAAATCATCCGCGATCTGCGCCTGGGCACGTACGACATTCTGGTCGGCATCAACCTGCTGCGCGAAGGCCTCGATATCCCTGAGTGCGGCCTCGTCGCCATTCTGGATGCCGACAAGGAAGGATACCTGCGATCCAAAACGTCGCTGGTGCAAACCATCGGACGTGCCGCAAGGAACGTGGATGGTAAGGTCATCCTATATGCCGATAAAATGACCAAGTCGATGGAAGGGGCTCTTGAAGAAACCAAACGCCGCCGCGAAAAACAAATCGCGTACAACACCGAACACGGCATCACACCGACATCCATCAAGAAGAACATCAGCGACGTGCTGGGATCAGTCTACGAAAGCGCGGACCATTTGACGGTGGCAAGCGCGGGCGAAAACGAACTCAAAATGTCACCCGCCGAGTTGCAAAAACACATCAAAAAGATGGAAGCGCAAATGCACAAAGCCGCATCCAATTTGGAATTCGAGGAGGCGGCGGCCATTCGCGACGAAATACGCAAGCTCGAAGAACTGGATTTGGGGCTGACCGGCACGTCCACTCAGTCTTTGCAAAAGGCCGCGAAACGGCGAGGCCGCTAGCCCCCAGCACAGTTGCCAGAATCGGCAAAATCACCGACAATGGATACCTATGTGGTGGTTCCTGCTTTGGCTTATCTTCGCTGGCGTCGTTCTGACCTTTATGGGTTGGTCGCTCAACATTCTGCTCGCGCAGCGTAAAGCGTGGATGGCGTTTGCCGATAAGTACAAATTAGCCGTCGACAAGGAGGGGCAGGGGTGGATTACGCCCGTATTCCTGCGCGGCGCGATCCAAAACCGCGACATCAACATATACAGCCAAAACGAAAGCGAAGAAGGCAGACGCTTGAGCGATGTGTATACGCATATCGAAGTGTTTCTGAATACGATACCGCCTGCAAAATGCATTTTGGCCAAACGCGCGCTGCCGCGTTTCCTGGCGGATGTGAGCCTGCCGCAGAAACTGGAAATGTCGTCGAGCGAATGGCCCAAACCATCCGTTGCGATGACGGATGACCCGATCATCCTCGCCAACTGGCTCACCGGCCAACGGTTGATCGCCTTCAAAGGCTTTATGGACATGGCTGGCCGCGATGACGAGCCGATGCTGATTGCCGACGGCGAGCAAGCGTTTCTGCTGTGGCGCACCCGCAATCCCTTACGCGATCCGCGCGAACTGAATGCCGTCGTGCAAAAACTCTTCGGATTCGCCAAGGAATTTGACGGCACGCCCAAATAAAAAAGCCCCCGATTTTCATCGAGGGCCTTTTCGGCAATTGGGTGGATACCCTTATTCTTTAACATCTTCGGCCAGTTGCATTTTGACGATTTTGTCCGGATCGGCCGGCGGTTCGCCTTTGTTGATTTTATCAACGTTGGCCATGCCGTCGATCACTTGACCAAAGATCGTGTATTGACCGTTCAAGAAACTGCAATCATCGAAGCAAATAAAGAATTGCGAGTTCGCGGTATCCGGATCGTTGGTGCGCGCAGCGCCCACCGTGCCGCGGCCGAAATTAGCGTTGGAAAATTCGGCCTTGAGATCAGGCAGATCGGACCCGCCCGTGCCGGTGCCCGTCGGGTCACCCGTTTGCGCCATAAAACCGTCGATGACGCGGTGGAAAATAATGCCGTCATAGAAACCTTTTTTGGTCAGTTCCTTCATACGCGCAACGTGATTGGGCGCGAGGTCGGGTTTGAGTTCAATCACCACGCGGCCTTTGCTGGTGTCCATGTAAACCAAATTGGATTTATCCTGCGCGGATGCAGTATTCATCAGTAAAGCTCCTGTAACAAAGGTGAGGGCGAGTAGTCGAAGCATTGTCGTTTTTCCCTATGGTTGGTTTTAGCTCGGGAAAGACTTTAGCGGTTTTGGGGCCTTTGAACAGGGGCGGATGCGGCTTTTTTTGGGTTGCCAACAGGGTGCGGACATACGCCTTCTGAGCCGCCAAAACGGCGCAAAACCGCCGATACGGGACGGAACGATAGCCATGGCGGTACGCATTGCCTGATGATATGGATTTGCCGGATGCGGTGCGCGGGCCGGTCGCATGCGCCCAAGGTTTTTGCGCGCGGCATTTGGCAGCTTGGGCTGCGCGTTGCGCATCCGTCCACTTACGCCGGGGTCTATCAGTTCGTTTGCGCAAATTTTTTTGGACGGGAGATCCCTCACATGCGTTCGGGATGACAATAGAGGAAAGAACGGTCATGCGTCGTCATCCTTCGGTGTAAAGGTTGCGAGCGCCTCAATCGTCGTGCGGCATTGTTTTTGGGAACGGAGCGCAAGCGAGAGTTCATGCGATTTGAGATAAGGAATGCCGTCAGCGCCGGTATAGGGGCTGTGAATGTCGCGGAAGGCGAGGCGTTTGAACAGCGCATCCAAAATGCGCGCCTGGGTGAACAGCATGGTGCGCGCGTCAGTGCCATCCTCCAGCGTGCGCGCAAGGTCCTGCGATAACGCGTCAAACTGGGCGCGGTTTTCTGGCGGAAGGCTGAAAGGGCGGTTGATTTCTTGCAGGCTCCGCGCGGCCTGCGCGAGGGGGTGGTTGGCGGAATTGCCGGGGCCCTCGCACCCTTCCTGGTTCGCGATCGGCGCAAGCGCCGACGCAGGAAGAGCGTCGTCAGTAGTCACAAAGGTAGTATAGGATTAAATTCCTTGTACTGTCAAGTAAAGTTGGACGTTGTGTAAAATTAGCGTACGGTAGCCGGCATTCGAGCTGACATTTTAAGAAGTGCGATCGAAGACGACCGGGTGATAGGTATCGCACGGTGTTATGCACGAGAGTGCTTTTTATAGGAGGCCCAAGATGGCTCAAGGTACAGTAAAGTGGTTCAATTCCCAAAAAGGTTTCGGCTTTATTCAGCCTGAAAACGGCGGCGGCGATGTGTTCGTTCACATCAGCGCGGTTGAAAAAGCAGGCCTGCGGTCCTTAAACGAAGGCCAGAAAATTTCTTACGACCTGACGGAAGAAAAAGGCAAAACATCCGCCACCAATTTGAAAACCGCCGCTTAATAAGCGCGTTGTTTTGAAATTAAAGAAAACCCCGGGTGAAAGCCTGGGGTTTTTTGATATGGCGCCGCCGCGCGCGGTTGACTGTCGATTTGGGGATTTTTCTACAAACCCAGAAAACGATAATCAGTAATTACTTAGATGATCTAGGATCAAATTCCTTGGCTGACAAATATGTTTAGACTTCAATTTAGTGAGGATGTGCCAAGTAAAGAGTTCTTAGTTGGTGACGACTTATTAAAGATGCTTATCTGACCAAATCATAAATTTGGCTCGGGAGGTTAATATGATTGACCAGATTCTATTAGATTTTTATCGATACAATATTTCTTTATTCTTTGAAGAAAAAGAGCCAGAAAATTATTTCTCCTATAAAGGTTTTTATATTCAAGGTTTTCGTGGACTAGATAATGTAACTGTCAACTTTTCCAAAAATGATTTGGTGCTGTTACTAGGGCTAAATGAATCAGGCAAAACTAGTATTCTCAAAGCTATAGAAGCTTTTGATTTTAATAATGATCCTGAACCAAAAGAGCTAAAAACATTTTTCACCTCTATACGAAATAAGCAAGATATTGAATGCAGCACGCCCTGCACCATCACAGCACAGATTGAGTTTACAGAGCAACTGCCCTCAAATTTCTTTAAAAAAGTTCTGAAGGCTGCAACTTTTGAAGTAGAGACAAAAACAATTATAGATGAATTCTTAGAAAGAATAAATGCTGTTCGGTCAGTTCGAATTTCACGTGTAATACCATTCATGAACGGTAACGCAGGAAAAAGTTATTATAAATTTGAAGGTGAAAAACCCTTCTCCGATCCAAAACTCGAAGCAGTTTTAGCGCAAGAGATGGTAAGGCGCTGTCCTTTCATTATGTATTTTGAAGATTTCCAGGATTCGATCCCAGAAAAAATTTATACTAGCAAGCGTAGTGAAGCATTTAATCATGTATGGTATGAAATTATTGATGGGCTGTTTTACAATACAGACAAAAACTACAGCATAAAAAAATATCTCGGCTATTTTTCTAAAAGTAACCGCCGTGATGATGATGCTCGTACTGTTTTGAAGAAAGTTAACAAGACACTTCAAGAAACATTTACTAAAAAGTGGAAAGACTTGTCCGGCGTTCAAGAAATTGAGGTCGCCGAAATCGATTTCGATGAAGCTAAAAAGTGTTTTGAAATAAAGATAACAGAGAAAGATGGCACTACTTATTCCGTTCATGAGCGGAGTAAGGGCGCTGTTTGGTATTTAGCTTTTTTAATGAAAACAGAATTTAGGCGTAAAAAATTGCGCGAAGGTTCAGGGAAGCCCGTTTATTTAATTGATGAGCCCGCATCTAATTTGCATTCCACCGCGCAACAAAAAATGGTAGAGGATTTTTATAAATTAGTTGAAGATACCGCGTTAATTTATACTACTCATAGCCAGTATCTTATCTCACCAAGCAACGTAAAAAATACATACGTTGTTCAGCGTAACGACGGCTTGGTTCACTGCACCAGGTGGAGCGATTATATAAAAGGCAAAGATGCGAAAACTTCTTATTATCAGCCTCTTTATGACTGCTTAAATATTGTCCCAAATAATTTTTCGATACCTTGGCAAAAGGCTATTATTACTGAAGGCCCTTCTGATGCATTAGTTTTGGAGGTCATGGAAAACTTATTTGACGAGGAACCAACCCATGCAATTTATCCAGGCACCTCGGCATCTGATTTAAAAGACCTCATATCATTGAATATTGGTTGGGGAGCTGATTTTAAAATTTTATTGGATTCTGATGATGAAGGGATAATCCAGAAAAAATCTTACATGGATCAATTCGGTTTGCCCGAAGAGATGTTTGTAATGATTCCTGAGGGAAACAAGGAAATTGAATATATGTTTAGTGAGGCTGAACGTTGCAGCCTGTACGAACTGTCTATGGGTGAAAAGGTAAAAGAAGTTTCTAAGAAACAGTTCTTGGCAATGTTCCGCACACTTGCAATTAGCGGTCGGAGCAAAAAGTCTGAAATTAAAAAACTTTTATCGAGGGAAACGCAAGCCAGCTTATTTGATTTGCTAAAGGCTCTAAAGTCAGAAGCTGAGACTAAATCGCAAAGATTTACAAAGGTCGCTTAAACGTTTAGTCAAACATAGCTTTGAAAATCTGGTTTCATTTTTTCGACTAAGTTTCCTAAGGTTTGCCATTCATATGCCATTTTAAGGATGGCATCCTTATCCTCAGGGGTTTCAGTAAGTATGGCTAGTATCTGAAAAAACTCCTTCATTGATTTTGTCAGCATAGCCAGTATTGCTTTGCTAATTCTATCGTTACTTAACGGAGCGATTTGCTTTGTAATACGTTCTGCGTTTCCAAGGGATTCCAAAAGAAAAGCTACATTAATATGATCTTCCTGATTCAGTTTTGATAAAAAATCAAAGTTTAAAAAAGAATCATTAAGTCTGAAATTATCAACTGATTGAGATAGAGGCCAAAACTGTTCTTGATTCCTCACAATGGCTTCAACGGTGTGAATTAATCTATTTTGTAAGTCGGTTATCTTGCCCCATTCGCGTCTCAATGATTTGCGAACAATAACTGCTGCACGCTTTTCATTTTCTTCGATTTGAATGCGAGCGGCAGTATGAGTAGCATTAACATTTGCCCAAGCTGCCTTTGCGGCAATGAGGGCAACAATTACTGCAATTAGGGATCCTAGCACTCCCTGATATTGCAAAAATGCGCCACCCATATTTGGCGCTAATGCAAATAAGGCTTTATCAGAAACAATTATACCAAGGATAAAAGCCGCTAATATTGATATGGCGGCTATAAGAAACCAAAAGGTAGAATCTAGCGATTTCACAGTTAAAAAACCCTTTAAAAATATCGTAGATTTGTTCTGTTTAGCATTCAGTTCTTAAAACGTCGATATTTCGCATACACCGCTGCGCTGCCGCATGGATTCATGCGTTATGGAAGTCGCTAAAATGGTGGACTTCTGCGGAGTCGGGGCTGTTACACAATTATAACACGAAATGACTCGCTATTCGCGACCATGGGTATACGGTGTACGTATTCGAGATTTACCGGTCCCCTTGCTCTGCACTCTAGCAATCGCACACTTCAAGCCATCGCTCTCTTTCGGATGAATACCATGCGCTCCAATTTTGCCGCGCTGGAATCAATACGAAATAAAGGAGTCTTGGCTATGACCAACGGCACGGTTAAATGGTTTTCCCCACAAATGGGTTTTGGGTACATCGCGCCGGACCGCGGCGGCGCGGATGTTCTTGTTATGGGCGGCGCGGTTGATCGCGCCGGTCTTGGTGATTTGTATGACGGGCAGAAGGTGACTTACACCGGCTCGTATGATCCGGATGATGGGCGCACTTCGGCCATGCGGATTAAATTGCGGGAAATGGTTTGATTTTGAATTAGAACGTCATCCCAGCGTTAATTGAAGTTATCGCTAGCGATAACTTTGTCGAGGGCTGTGATCCACTTCTACGCTCGCCCAGGTCTATCCGTGGATTCCAGCCTGCGCTGGAATGACGGTAGAAGAGAAGCGGGATTCCGGCTCGGGGGCCGGAATGACAGTGAGCTTATTTACCAAAGACGCCTTTGAAAATTTTATCGACTTGTTTGGTGTACCAGGACGGGTCGAAAAGCGCGTCGATGTCCTTGGCCTTTAATTTTTTGGCGACGTCTTTGTCGGCTTTCAAAAGATCCGCGAAGGATTTTTTGCCGTCAGAATCCCACACATCCATCGCGTTGCGTTGCACGATGCGGTAGGCGTCTTCACGGGCCACGCCACTTTGCGTGAGCGCCAGCAAAACGCGTTGGCTGTAGACGAGGCCGCCCAGGCTGTTCAAA
>DATCRN010000137.1:0-9276 GCA_036568945.1 Alphaproteobacteria bacterium
TTATCAGATCGTTTGCCGTTGGATGAGGTCATTTACCGTCGTGATCCATCCGGTGTGCATATGATTACGGCGAAGGCTGTGCCTTCTTATTCACTGACTTTGCTGACCTCCGGGCGCATGGAGCGTTTGATGAATGCTTTGCGCGAGCAATACGACCTTATTATTTTGGATGCGCCATCGTCGCTTGCGTTTGCTGACGCGCGCGTGATCGCGGGCATGGTCGACCAGACGCTTTATGTTGTTGAGTGGAATCATACTGCGCGTCGTTCCGTTTTAGCGTCGCTTAAAAATTATGCCGATCTGGGGTATGAGCCCTTAGCGCTGGTCATGAATAAGGTCGCTTTGGGTGAATATGTGCGAGATTCCGCCGCGGCTGTAGTTTACCGCTACGGGCATGAAATCGACACTGCGCTTGCCACTTGACAAAAGAAAAGATTTAGGATAATAATCCTATAATCTTAAGGACAGTTGTGCCCGCTTTTTGGTTTTTTGCCGAAAGGCGGTTTTTTTTATCCCTCATACTCCAGGAGTTTTCCATGACCTATCTGCCGCTTGATGACGATCAAAATCCAATCCCTGCGCTTAAATTGCGCGCTAGTGGTGCGCATCATTTCAATGTGACAGGCACGGCTGCGCGCAATTCGACAGGCTTTAATGTCGATACCCGTATCGTGTCAGTTTACGCGACCGGTCCTGTATATTTGAAGTTCGGCGACAACACGGTGACAGCCACTACAAGCGATCATTATTTTCCATCGGGACTGTATTATGATTTTGCCATCGGTGGCGATAAAACAACGCAGTCAGGTTATATCTCGGCCCTTAAAGCCGATACGGATTGCGTAATTTATATTTCCGAGAAGGAATAATTATTTGGCGATCGCCGTGCGTGACCGTAGGGCGGTCGTCAATGTGCCGTCATCCAAATAATCAAGCTCGCCACCCACAGGCATGCCATGCGCCAGTTTGGTGAGGCGTATATCTAAACCTTCAAGGCGATCGGTTAAATAATGCGCTGTGGTTTGCCCGTCAACGGTCGCGGATAATGCCAAGACAACTTCCGCGATGCCACCAGCTTGAATGCGCTTGATAAGGGCATCGATGGATAAATCATCCGGTTTGATTCCATCAATGGCAGACAAAACGCCACCCAATACATGATAGATGCCATCAAATACGCGTGTACGCTCGATCGCCCAAATATCGGCAACGCCCTGCACCACGCATAAAACCGCATGGTTGCGGCGGCTGTCTGCGCAGAGCATGCATGGATCGGATGAATCTAAATTGCCGCAAATGCTGCAGGTGACGATTTGTCTATATGTTTTATCCATTTGCATCATGACGGGTTTCATGAGGCCTTCGCGATCTTCAAGCAAAGCCAAGGCCAGACGGCGCGCTGAGCGTGGGCCCACTCCTGGTAATCGAGACAAAGAGCGGATCAATTCATTGATCGTCGATGAAATCATGGCATGACTCCGCTTAAAACCTTTAAATTCGCATCAGTGAATAATAAGTCATCTTGCAAACCGTGCGCTCGTAATGCAGGTAAAATATTGAAAAGCATAGGATCCGGACCGCTTAAATAAACAATATGGTCTTTTAGTTTTGGTGCAAGGCGCGCTATTACACGATCTGGTGTTTCAGAACCGATTGCCATGTGAATAGACAATTCGCCACTTGCGGATAAAATTTCCAGCTCGTGCGCGCAATGGATATCATTTTCCGTACGTACGCCATAAATCAGCGTCATGCCATCTTCCGTATACCCTTTGCGCACGATGTCTTCAGCGATTGCAAGTAATGGTACAACGCCTGTGCCGCCACCGATCATAAATACGGGTTTGCCGCGCGTATTCTGCGCATGCATATGACCCATTGGCCCTTCTAAAGAAACGGCATCTCCAATTCTGGCATCGTTGCATAAATAATGTGAAAGACCGCGCCCCAAATCACGAACATGCAAAACAAAAGCTCCGTTACGGACAGGAGCGCTTGCGATGGAAAAAGGCCGCTTCTCAAGCCCGTTCGTAGTTACTTCGACATATTGGCCCGCGTCATAAGCAAATGGCACGCTCGGCATCAGATACAGGGCACTGATATCCGATGTTCGTTTTTCGATAGCCGTAATGGTGGCGGGAATCGCAGTCATTCGACTGATTCTAGTTATTTAACTGGCCGCGACCAGAGGGATCTTTGAATACAAAGAGGGCATAGGGCAGCTTCATCCCTAATTCTAGATTGGAAAGGCGGACTTCTGTCACCAAACCTTGCGGATCAATCACGACCCAGGACAAAAGTTGGAACGGCTCTTCCGTGAAATTGAGGATCAATTGGCCCGCGCCTGGATCTGCGGTTTGGGCGACTGCCATGGATACAATGCCGCCTTTGGTGCGGATATTGGTCACGCTTAAATCGTCATCTTCCAAACGAATATGTTTGCGCAGCAAAAAGTCCGCCAGTGTCAAACCGATGGGAGATGAGGAGGATTGATTATTCTCAGCATCATAAAAATGAATCATTACACCATCAGCGACAGCAATGTCTTTACTGGTTGTATATTCAAAACGCAGGCGGCCGGGACGGTCGATAAAAAAATTGCCAGATGCAACACGGCCATCGAACCCCTTTTGCTCGAAATGCGCAGTCGCGGTATCCAGATTATTCAGCCAAGTTTCAGCTTGCTGGACACGCGAATCTTTAGCCCAGGCGGATGCAGGAATAAGAAGGGCCACTAAGGCCAAAAGGATTAGTTTTTTCATAGCCCTATACATACGCAGCAAAGGTGGCGCAGGCAAGGCGGTTTCAAGGCTTTTATAACCCAATTCGAGCCCGAATGTCGTCAGGTGTCAGCCCTTGGCCGCGCAATGTTTGCAAAGTAATGGATTGATCACGCTTAGCCAGACGTTTGCCAGTATCGTCGGTGATTAGTTTGTGATGTTCGATGCTTGGGGGTATATGCCCTAGCAGCCGAAATAATAAATCATGCAAATCAGCGATGTCGGCAAGATCCTGGCCGCGAATGACATGGGTTATACCCTGATCCGCATCATCAATGACACAGGATAAATGATAGGATGTTGGTGTTTCCTTACGGCCTAGCACCACATCGCCATGACGGGCTGCGGGGTGCATGCCGATAATGCGTTCTGCCTCGAACATCGACAGACGCCAAGAGAACGGCAAACCTTGTTCAATGAGATGCTGCTCCTCATCACGTGGCAAAGGCGCGCCCACATAAACGGGATTGGCTGCATGCGGCGCGTGTAATATTTCTTCAATGTCTTTGCGCGTTTTAAAGCAACGATAGATCAGACCCCGTTCATAGAGTTCGTTCAATTTTGCCGCGTAAACATCCAAACGTTCGGATTGGCGACGTACGGGCTTTTCCCATTCGATTCCCAGCCATTTCAAATCACCATAAATTGTAGCTTCGCATTCGGCTTTGCAACGTATGGGATCGATATCTTCGATCCGTAGAATGAACCGGTCACCGCGCTCATAATTTAAAATTGCAGAATACGCATGACCCAAATGCAAATGCCCGGTAGGGGAGGGGGCAAAACGCGTAACAATGGTATTAGCGTTGGCCAATCAAAACTTCGCGTTTGCCGACATGGTTGGCTGGCGAAATGACGCCTTGTTTTTCCATGCGTTCAATCAGCGTTGCGGCTTTGTTGTAGCCGATTTGCAAATGGCGTTGAATAAAGGATGTCGATGCCTTACCTTCGCGCGCAACGATTGCAACTGCTTGATCGTATAAATCATCGCCTGAACCACCGCCTATACCACCGAATAAATCGCCGCCTTCACCGTCCTCATCCCCACCTTCGGTGATATCTTCCAGATATTCAGGCTCACCTTGTGCACGCAGGTGCGTCACAATTTCTTCGACTTCTTTATCCGATACGAATGGACCATGGACGCGCTGGATACGACCACCGGCCGCCATATAAAGCATATCGCCTTGGCCGAGTAATTGTTCAGCACCACCTTCGCCCAAAATGGTACGGGAATCGATTTTTGATGTGACCTGGAAGGAAATGCGCGTGGGGAAGTTTGCCTTGATCACGCCTGTGATAACGTCCACCGATGGGCGCTGTGTCGCCATGATCAAATGGATGCCTGCCGCACGCGCCATTTGTGCCAAACGCTGGATGGCATTTTCAACTTCCTTACCCGCCACCAACATCAAATCGGCGAACTCGTCAACGACGACCACGATGTAGGGTAGTTCGATCAATTCAATCGGTTGTTCTTCATAAACCGGTTTGCCTGTATCCGGATCAAAGCCGGTTTGGATTTTACGTGTGAGTACCTCACCCTTTTCTGCAGCGACCTTGATACGCTGATTGTAGCCGTCAATATTGCGTACACCGAGTTTGGACATTGCACGATAACGCTCTTCCATTTCGTGCACTGTCCATTTGAGCGCGACAATCGCCTTACCAGGCTCGGTCACGACAGGGGCCAATAGATGCGGAATATCATCATAGGTCGACAGTTCCAGCATTTTGGGGTCGATCATGATGAAGCGGCATTTTTCGGGACTAAGCTTGTATAGCAAGGACGTGATCATCGTATTCACGGCAACCGATTTGCCAGAGCCGGTGGTGCCTGCGACCAACAAGTGTGGCATGCGTGCAAGATCAGCGATGACTGGAGCGCCGCCAATATCCTTACCCAACACCAACGGTAGTTTAGCTTGCGTATCGGCATAGGCATCCGTAGTCAAAAGCGAACGCATGAAGACCTTGCGGCGCATTTTATTTGGAATTTCGATGCCGATCACGTTGCGTCCCGGTACGACAGCGGCACGAACAGACATGGCCGACATAGAGCGTGCAATATCATCACACAGGCCAATCACGCGTGATGATTTGGTGCCGGGCGCAGGTTCTAGTTCATACAAGGTAACAACTGGGCCTGGGTGAATTTTAACAATCTCGCCCGTAACGTTGAAATCTTCGAGCACGCGTTGCAACAACTCAGCATTCCGCGTAAGTGCCTTTTCATCCAGACTGTCATCTGCATCTTCATCCGGGTCTTCAGCAAGGATATCGATGTCAGGGAATTCCCAATCACCATCAGCGATCTGCAGAGCCAAACGGTTTTGACGCAGTTTTTTCTTCGCCTTTTTGGATGGGGCATTGCGTGCAATTTTTATGTCGTTGGATGGACGAATGGCGCGAAGTGCAGTGTCGTCCTGATCTTCGTCTTCATCGTCATCCGAATCTTCGTCCTCGTCCTCGTCATACTCTTCGTCGTCTTCCTCGTCCTCTTCGTCGTCTTCCTCATCATATTCTTCATCATCGTCTTCATCTTCATCGACAACGGGCGCTTTGCGGAGGCGAGAGGCGGTGGTGGCTTTGCGGCTTGGACGTTCATCTTCATCATCGCTGCCCGCAAACCAGGATTTTACGGTGATAATCATGTTGGCGATACCTGTGGCAAGCCAAGCCGTAAAAGCGAGCGCGAGCTCGCCCGCGCGTCCCCAGTGATCACTGGTCAAACCGAAGGATAGAGCTGTCAAAACCAAAGCCGTGATCGCGGATGCGATCGCAACAATCGTGAACGCGATTGATCCTAAGAAACTTTGCGTGATACCAGCGACTGCTGACAAAACATTGGCACCGACAACACCGCCCAAATACGGCATCGGATCCCACATGCCAGGCGCCGGCATACGCGCAAGTGCCGCTGCGCCAAACAAGGTCGCGCCGATCAGGAACAGCGAACGTAGCCATAGCGGATATGTGGCTTCTTCGCGTTTAAATGTGAACACACCGCGCACGATGAAAAAGATTGCGAAGGCAAGACCGGCAAGGCCGACCGTTTGCATGAAGGCATCGGCAGCATAAGCGCCAGGGCGACCGACAATGTTGGAGACATTTTTTATAGACGTGCCTGCGGTATTCCACGACGGATCTGCCGGCGCATAAGATAAGAGAGCCGCACCCAGAAAGATACCAAACCCAATCATGCCAAGTGCTTTGGCATCAATCATACGCTCGATGAAAAAAGCGGAGACGGCTTCGGGTAAAATGCGGGTCTTAGCTGGCCTACGACGGTAGGCGGTGCGGGTGGCTTTAGAACGGGGCATCGGTCTTTTAAGTGGATGGTTTTGTGGGTAAGTGCCGATTAGGCCCTTAAAGGGTACAAGACTCGCTCAAGACCCACAAGCAAAACACTGATTATGAAATTAACTGTTCGTTAAGGTTTCTTAGCTAAAAATGAACACAACAATTCAAGGAATCGGTCCGGTTCAGGGCCTATCGCATCTGGGAACGTAACGTAGTAACTTTTGAGGAGTCATAAGCATGACAGCCATGCTAATGCCGTCAGTGAATAGTTATTTTGCTATCTATACCTTGATGGACCCGGGGGGCAATTACCCCCACTCAAGCGCAAATTGGGATTTACATGCCATGGCCACCGATAAGGGATTGGCCATGTCTCATGCCAAAATGCTGGCTTTACAGCCCGGTGTTGGTGAAGTGCATGTCAAACGCGTCGAGGAAAACCTAGCATCAGGCCTTGTATCCGTACGTAACATTAAATCCTGGAAGCGCGGAAATAAGCCATTTTGGACACGTACGGGTTTGATCGCAGCAGCGACTTTGACTCTCCTTACAATCCCCTTCTTATTCTAAATTTAAATGCGCATAAGGTGGGATATCAGATATGGCCGATATATCGCCCATCGACCGCAATAGTTTCGCCAAGCGCGGCGGCGATATTTTTGTCCCTGATTAAAGACAATTTTTAAGCGACGGCCTTTATGGATGAAATGGCGTACAGGTTTCTTTTCGGTCATTTGACGCTCTTGCGCGGAAAAGTCCCTAAAATCGTAATCGAGCTCGCATAGAACCCGAGTTCTTCAAAAGCCAGCTCCATAGCGCGATCGGCAGGATGACCTTCGACTTCACAATAAAACTCAGCCGCTTTAAAGCCTGGTCCTACGTACGATTCCAATTTGGTCAAATTAACCCCGTTGGTCGCAAAGCCGCCCAAAGCTTTGTAAAGCGCCGCGGGTAGATGACGTACACCAAACACAAATCCGGTCACAACCTTTTGCCCTTTGGCAGGGATTTCCGCTTTACGGGATAAAATAATGAAGCGAGTAATATTATCGTCTCGGTCTTGGACGTCTTTTTTCAAAATAGTCAGACCGTAGATTTTTGCGGCCAGTTCTGGTGCCAAGGCAGCCTGAGTAGGGTCTTTATCCTCGGCCATTTTTTTGGCAGCACCCGCCGTATCTTCATGCACGATTTGTTTTAATTTTAGATCCTTAATGACTTTCCGGCATTGGGGCAGCGCCATCACATGACTATAGACGCGCTTGACGGTTTTAAGACTGGCGCCTTTGGCGGCCATCAAATGGAAACGGATCGGTTGATAATGTTCCCCCACAATAAAAAGGCCGCTGCCTGGCAGTAAATGGTGCACATCAGCGACGCGCCCAGCCAAATTGTTTTCAATGGCGATCATGGCCAAATCGGCTTTGCCCGATTGCACGGCGGCAAATGCATCCTCAAAACTGGCGCAAGGCAGGGTTTCAATGCCTGGGAAAACGGCCTGGCAGGCAAGGTCTGAATTGGCGCCCGGTTGGCCTTGGAAGGCGATTTTTTTAGGTTTTATCTTAAGTTTCATACGACTTTCCAAAACGACTTTAAAACTTGTATTTGCATGGTAGCATACACTCTGCCATATACAGGGCCATTAAAGAATATATCCAAAGGGTTATCATGGAATCCAATAAGCTTTTCGCCGCCATTCTTATCGCCGGTATTCTGGCTATGCTTTCAGGCTTTGTTGCCAAAAAAATTATTCATGTTGAGGCGCCGGAAGAAAACGCCTTCAAAATCGCCGCTCTGGAAGAAGGCGCTGGTGCCGGTGGTGCCGAAGCCGCTGCCGGTCCTGAGCCGATCCTCGCGCTGCTCGCATCCGCTGATGCGACCAAAGGTCAGAATTTCGCGAAGGCATGTGCTGCATGCCATACCTTCAATAAAGGCGAACCTGCTCGTGTTGGTCCGAACCTGTATGGAATCGTGAATAATCATCATGCGCATATGGACGGCTTCGCGTATTCCGATGCGATGACCGCGCTCAAAGACAAAACTTGGACATATGCCGAAATCAACGAATTCATCTATAACCCAAAAAAACATATTCCGGGTACGAAGATGGTTTTCGCAGGCATCAAGAAACCGCAAGACCGCGCGAATGTGATTGCGTATTTACGCTCGCTTGCCGATACGCCGGCTGCGCTGCCATCGGAAAGCGATATCAAAGCAGAAGAAGTTTCAACCGCACCTGCTGAAGACGAGAAAACTGATACCGCAAAGTCTTCGTCGGAAGAGAAGAAATCTGAAGAAAAAGCGGACGAGAAAAAAGAAGACGCGGCTGCTAAGTCCGCTGAGCACTAATCGTTATTCGGTTTAGCTGATAAATCAGTAATCCCAAGGTGATAAGCGCGCCTGCCTGATGCGCAGCTGCGATTGGGATCATGACGCTTGATAAGAGCGTGGTAATACCAAGCCCTACCTGAATAAACACCGCTGCTGCGAGAGGTCTGAACTTAGTGCGCCATGCAAAACCCAAAACTAAAAATGCAGCAATGATTGCAAGCCAACGATGCGTAAATTGCACGCTGGCGTGATTTTCAAACAAATTGAGCCATGCGGGGGTTTGGAACCACATCTCGCTCGGCATAAAACGGCCGCCCATCAAAGGCCATTCATTATAAATAAGGCCAGCATCAAGGCCTGCGGTAAACGCACCCCATATCATCGTGATAGCAACCAACAACAACGCAGCCCAGCCATGGCGGCGGAGACAAAACGTATTTTCAATAGGCGGTGGTGTGATTTTTCCATCGCGCCTAAGCAATGTAAGCGCCATCCAAAGCATGAAGGCATAGAGAATAACGGCAAGGCCCAGATGAGTTGCGAGACGATAGTGCGAAACAGCAGGGTTATCGATTAACCCCGATGCGACCATCCACCAACCCACGGCGCCTTGTAATCCACCAAGGGCAAGCACGCCTAAAAACTTGGCTTTGTACCCATCGGCCACGCGATTTGTGATCCAAAAGAAAAATAGCGGCACGGCAAACGCAATGCCGATGATGCGACCAAGCAATCGATGCGCCCATTCCCAAAAGAAAATGTGTTTAAAATCATGTAGGGACATCCCGATATTTTTTTGGATGTATTCGGGACTTTGCTGGTATTTGGCAAATTCCTGCAACCAGGCTTGTTCGCCTATAGGCGG
>DATCRN010000138.1:0-7251 GCA_036568945.1 Alphaproteobacteria bacterium
GCATTGGACCGTCTATCGGGATGGAAGAAAAAACACGCTGAAAGCCTTGAGCAATTTGAAGGCCTGCTCGCCGATATGCGCCGCTTGCCGCAATTGGATCTGGCGATGCTGACCCTGGCCGAACAGCGCCTGCGCCAGCTCGGAGCCTAAGAAATCCGCCATTTCTGAATAAAACCCGTTGTCATATTGACGGCGGGTTTTGTTTTTTGCTTGAATGAAAAAAAAGCAAAAATTTTGAACAGGGTTTTTAATGACCGTCACCTTTCAACAAAAGCAGGATTTGATCGACCTGCTGTCGACACCGTCGCGTTGGCGCAACGTGTTCGATATGGAATTTTTTGATAATGCGCTTCATCAGCGTCATTACGGCACGCCGCTGACCGATAAAAAAGGCAATGCGGTCGGATCGCGTTTTAATGCCTTCGACATTACGGATGATGCGGCAGATGCTTTATCCATGACACGCGACCAAATGGTGGATGCCGTTAAACTGCTGCTGGCGCGCGATTTCGGTATTGAACCCGATCTGCGTGCAGTCAACGCCCGGCACTATGAAAACACGGCCTATTTAATGCGTGATGCCATGAAATACGGGCAGTTAGGCAATTTGGATTCCGTTCTTATCCCCTGGGATGATGTCACGGAATTCGAAGGCGCCTATATCGCGACGCCCAACCGTTTCACTGTGGAGCTGAAAGAAAAAGGCGTCGATGTGCGTTTGTCTGCGAACGACCATGAAGGCGTATTATCCGTCGGCAAAGCCGCTAAGACTGCCTTGGGCGCTGAAAAACCGCCCATCGATCTGCGCGAGGCAAAGGCTGATTTATCACGTATTTTCTTTATGCTGAGCAAAGGGTCAACAATACGTAACCGCATGAATCAGGAAGTGATTTATATGCTGATGCATGTGCGTAACGCGATGCGTCTCGCCAATAGCCTGCGTGATAAAATCATGCGCGCCTACAATCTCAAAGGGTATGAATTTGCCGTGATCGCCGTCAAAAATGATCTGTGCCTGATCGCAACTGATCCAAATACGCTTGAAGCAACGGCATCTCGTAAACCGTCACCCTACGTACCGGCGAATGCGCCTTAAGCAAAAATCAGAATTAGCCCCAGAATAAGCAACCCTGTGTTCCGCGCCGATTGAAAGGTGGTTAAGGATGATAATTGATCGCTCATATCCCAACGCCGCACCGTACCCGCCATATAGGCCGCGGGCGCTAGTAGTGCCGCAATAGCGATGATATTTAAACCGCCCGCGGCGAAGGCGGCTGCCAAGAGCAAAATAGCAGCCCCGTAAAATAGCGCGACCCATTTTTTGCTTTGATCACCGAACAATCGCGCGGTGGACTTCACACCCACAAGCGCGTCGTCGTCTTTGTCTTGGTGCGCGTATATCGTGTCGTACCCGAGGGTCCAGAAAATGCCCGCGGCATATAAAAACAGTGCAGGCGGCTCCAATCGTCCTTGCGTGGCGGCCCATCCGATCAAGGCACCGAAATTAAACGTGAACCCGAGGAAAAGCTGCGGCCACCATGTAAATCGCTTCATCAGCGGATAGGCCACAACAAACAACATCGAAAAAAAGCCCAGATAAATGGACGCAAGCGGCAATGTGAGCAAAATGCACAAACCGGTGACAAGCAGAGCAAATAGCAGGAATGCCGCCTCAAGCCGTGTGATGGCGCCAGTGACCAAGGGCCGCACCGATGTGCGTTCGACGCGTGAGTCCAAATCACGGTCCCACAAATCGTTGATGATGCATCCTGCGCTGCGCATCACAAAGGCGCCAACGGCAAACAGCAGGAACAAATCAAAGCGCAGATGGTTAGCAAGCGCAATGGCCCACCATCCAGGGATCAGCAACAACCAGGTGCCGATGGGCCGGTCTACGCGCATCAGCAGAGCCGCTGCCTGGCCCTTGGGCGGTAGGCGTTTGATGAAGGCGTTGATGCTGATATCCGTATACGGCATAGTTAAGGCCTTATAGCATGCGTACCGATCTTTACAAATTTCCTAGATTATTCGTAACCGCGCCCTTGAGCGTGGGCGCAAGCCTCATCCTGGAAGGCCCTCAGGCGCATTATCTTAAAAATGTGCTGCGCAAGTCGGACGGTGATCAGGTTCGCCTTTTTAACGGCCAAGACGGTGAATATGTAGGGACCTTAAATTTCGGCAAACGCGATGCCACAGCCGCCTTGACCGAGCGTGTGCGCGCGCAAAAACCGCGAAGCCGCCGCGTGCATCTTTTGTTTGCGCCTCTGAAAAAAGACCGTTTGGATGTGCTGATCGAAAAGGCGGTCGAATTGGACGCGACCGATCTTCATCCCGTCATTACCGATCGCACCGAAGTACGCGATATGAATGAGACGCGCGTAGCCGCGCAAATTATCGAGGCCGCCGAACAGTGCGAACGCTTGGACATCCCCAAGCTGCACCCGATCGGCAAGCTTGAAAAGGTGATTGCTGCTTGGCCCAAAGCCGTACCGATTTTTGCCGGCATCGAACGCAGCGATGCGCCCATCATCAATGCTGGGATGGTGCCCATCAACGATGCGGCTTGTTTAATCGGCCCTGTGGGGGGGTGGAGCGATTTTGAGCGCGACCTTCTTAATGCTGCCAACGGCACCGTGGTACCGATTAGCCTGGGCGATAACGTTCTGCGTTCTGAAACCGCAGCCGCCGTGCTGCTATCGCGCTTGACGATTGTCTAATGTTATTAAAGCAGGTAATGGCTGATTGTTAGAACCGCCTCAATACCGATCACGGCAAAGGTACCGACGACACCGGCAACACGTAATGGGAAAATATCGGCGGTCAGCGCAATTGCATGCAAAATACGCGCAATGACCAAGGTAATGCCCAACACATGCAAAAGCGTCACCGATGTTTGCTGATAATCTAAAATGCCCATGAGGATGAGCGCCAGCGGCACATACTCGGCAAAATTACCGTGGATGCGAATGCGGCGATTCAAAGCGCCATTTCCGCCATCGCCAAACGGTGTTTTAAATTGAAAGCGTCCCATAACGACGTGCGCCGATAAGACTAAGAAAAGTAGCGCTAAAATGCCGGCATAAAGTCCTGTGATTGTCATTTTACATCTCCGTTCCGCCGACAGTAATGCCGGTCATCGATACTGTTGGTTGTCCTACACCGACCGGCACGCCCTGGCCGTCTTTGCCACAGGTGCCGACGCCTTTATCCAGCATCATATCCGTGCCGACCATACGTACACGTGTGAGCGCATCCGCGCCTTTGCCGATAAGGGTTGCCCCTTTTACAGGCGCGCCAAGTTTACCGTTTTCAATCATATAGGCTTCCGTCGCCGCAAATACGAATTGGCCGGATGTGATGTCAACTTGTCCGCCGCCGAATTGGGTTGCGTAAATGCCGCGTTTGACGGACGCGATAATTTCCTCGGGATCATGCGGACCTGCCATCATCATCGTATTGGTCATGCGCGGCATAGGTTTGTAGGCGTAAGATTCACGGCGTCCGTTACCGGTGGGTTTCATGCCCATCAACCGCGCATTAAGACGGTCCTGCATCAATCCAACAAGAATGCCGTTTTCGATGAGCACGTTTCGTTGCGACGGCGTGCCTTCATCATCGACGTTGATCGATCCGCGGCGTCCTTCGATGGTACCGTCATCGACGACGGTCACATGTTCGCTCGCGACTTTTTTGCCGATCATGCCGGTAAAGACGGATGATTCTTTACGGTGGAAATCGCCTTCCAATCCATGACCGACCGCTTCATGCAGCATAATACCGGGCCAGCCGGGGCCTAAGACTACATCCATTTCGCCCGCAGGCGCGTTTTTGGATTCAAGCGCCACATGCGCCTGGCGCAGCGCCTCCGTGACCGCGGATTGCCAGCGCTCGGGATTATTAAACAGCGTGTAATCGCCCCGACCGCCCCAGCCCTCATGGCCGCTTTCAATGCGCCCACCTTTTTCTAAAGTGACGGAGACATCCATGCGCACCAGCGGGCGAATATCGGCGGAGCGCGATCCATCAGCGCGCAAAATCTGTACGACCTGCCACGATCCCGACATGGATACGTTCACTTGCTTGATCAAATCACTTTGGCTGCGCGCGTAATCTTCAATGTCGGACAGTAATTCGATCTTTGTTGCGAATTCCATGGATTGCAAAGGATTCGCGTCGGGATACAGCAATCGGTTCACGTGCGTGGGCGGAAGCGCCAATGTGCCGCTGCGGCCCCCGGTGACGCTGCGCACGGTTTCTGCAGCAATGCTCAAAGCTTTTTCGGAAATTTCACCGGCATGCGCATAGGCGGTCAGTTCACCCGTTACACCGCGCAGACCAAAACCCGAATGCACGTTAAAGGATGCGTTTTTTAAAACGCCATCATCGCGGGATAGACCTTCCGATGCCTCATATTCCAAAAACAATTCTCCATCATCGCAACCGGCCAGCGTGTCTTTGACAATGCGGGCGGCGCGATCGCGGTCTAGGGATGTGCGATTGAAGAAAAGATCGTCAGAAAGGCTTAAATCCGTCATTTGTGCTTTAAAATTCCCATGATATTCTAGACCATCTAATGTGAAGGAGTATCCGCCAGTGTCAAGGCAGCGTTCATCCTACGATTCCATCCGTGAAGCTACGGATAATGATACCCAAGTCTCGGGCCACGGCACAGCGCGGGGGGTTGGTGGTTTCCGCGATTCCGGTGATTTGCTGCACGGCAGCCACGATTTTTTATCGGAAGCAGGCGCAAGCAAAACATTATCGATTGCCGAAGGGCATTTTGATGTCATGGATATTCATTTGTCCTGGAACAATGTGGTGGTGGAATCGCGCGGCTTTTTGGGGCGCTTGCTTGGCCGTATAACCAAAACAGGCGTCGATCTGGATTTGGCGTGTCTCTATGAACTTAAAGATGGCACACGTGGGTGTTTGCAAGGTTTTGGCAATCTTTTTGGTGCGATCGATCAGCCGCCCTATATCCACCACACGGGGGATGAGCGCACGGGTAATAAACCAGGTGCAGATGAATCGATGCAGATCAAGGGCGTCTATTGGGAAAACATCAAACGCATCATGGTGTACACCTATGTCTATAACGGCCCCACGCGCTGGGCGCTGATCAAACCTGAAATGCGCGTGGAAATCCCCGGACAAAACCCGATGATTATAACACCTGCGGTGGCACGCGATAATCTGCCGATCGTGGCGCTTGCGACCATTGAAAATCTTGATGGCGGTGTGCGCCTGACCAATCATTCTGAATATTTTTCATCACAACCTGCCATGGATCGCGCCTTTGGTTACGGCCTCGCCTGGGAAGACGGAACGAAATGAATAAACCTGCCGCTGAAATCAATCTCACCAAAGAATCTCCAGGGCTTAAAAAACTGCTGATCGGCGCTGGATGGGATTTTAACCCGTATGATGGCGATCCGCTGGATATCGATTTGTCGTGCTTTGCGTTGGGCCGCGACGGTAAAACACGCGCGGACGATGATTTCGTTTTTTACAATCAACCCAACGGTGCGCAACTTGCGATTAAACATTTGGGTGACAACCGCACGGGCGCGGGCGATGGCGATGACGAAGCGATCATGGTCGATATCGACAACCTCAATTTCGATGTCTGGCGCATCGTGTTTGTCGTCTCGATTTATCAGGGCAATGACAATGACCGGTCTTTTGGTGATTTGAAGGAAGCAACCCTGCGCGTTGAAAACGCCGATTCAGGGGCTGAACTCTTCCGCATGTTCTTTGGCACCGGCGGCAAAAAGGATGTGACCGCCATTCGCGTCGCAGAAATCGAACGCAACGGCACCGAATGGTCGCTGAAACCCTTGAACGAGCCGGTTTTTGGCGGTTTGGCGGAGATTGCCAAGTCTTATGGGATTTTAGTGTCTTCGACGACCTGATCCTTTGACTAAAAGGCCGGAATCCTCTAATTCCTGGCTATGACGTCCCCAGCTCAAAAGCACGAACATATCCTCATCCTTGATTTCGGCAGCCAAGTCACGCAGCTGATCGCGCGGCGCCTGCGTGAAAGCGGTGTTTATTGCGAAATCTGGCCCTTCAATCAGGCAGACGAGGGGCGCATCCGCAACTTTAATCCCAAAGGCATCATTTTTTCCGGCGGTCCGTGTTCCGTCTGTGACGAAGGATCGCCGCGCGCGCCGCAAGCCGCATTTGATATGGGCGTACCGATTTTAGGCATTTGCTACGGCCAACAAACGATTGCCGAACAATTGGGCGGCAAGGTTGAAAGCGGTCATCACCGCGAATTTGGCAAGGCTGTAGTCCATGTCGATAAACCCAGCGCGATTTTCCAAGGCGTATGGGAACCGGGCACCGATCACCAAGTCTGGATGTCGCACGGCGACCGCGTCACCAAATTGCCCGAAGGCTTCGAAGTTGTCGCCACATCTGAAAACGCGCCAAACGCAATTGTCGCCAACGAAGAAAAACGCATCTGGGCTACGCAATTCCACCCTGAAGTCGTTCACACGCCTGAAGGCCGTCAGCTGTTAAAGAACTTTACGCACAATATTTGCGGCTGCTCCGGCGATTGGACAATGGCCGCTTTCCGCGCGGAAATGATCGAAAAAATCCGCAAACAAGTGGGCACTGGTAAAGTTATTTGCGGCCTGTCCGGCGGTGTTGATTCATCCGTAGCCGCCGTGTTGATCCACGAGGCTGTGGGCGATCAATTAACGTGTATCTATGTCGACACCGGCCTCATGCGTGCGAATGAAAGCGAACAAGTCGTCAATCTGTTCCGCAACCACTACAACATCCCGCTGATCCACGAAGACGCAAGCAAACTCTTCTTGGGCGAACTGAACGGCGTCTCAGACCCCGAAAACAAGCGCAAAATCATCGGCAAACTCTTCATCGATATTTTCGAGGAGAAAGCCAAATCGGTGGGCGACGCGAAATTCTTGGCGCAAGGCACGCTCTACCCAGATGTCATTGAATCCGTGTCCTTCACGGGCGGCCCGTCGGTCACCATCAAATCCCACCATAATGTTGGCGGCCTGCCTGAAAAAATGAATTTGCAACTGGTCGAACCGTTACGCGAACTCTTCAAGGACGAAGTCCGCGCGCTCGGTGTCGAACTAGGGCTGCATCCTGATTTTGTTGGTCGTCATCCGTTCCCGGGCCCAGGCCTTGCGATCCGCGTCCCCGGCGAAATCACCCCAGAAAAATTGGAAATCCTGCGCAAAGCCGACGTGGTCTACCTCGACGAAATCCGCA
>DATCRN010000139.1:0-4760 GCA_036568945.1 Alphaproteobacteria bacterium
AGTGTAAAAAGTCCGCAAGCGGCAGCCATGCCTGCTACTCCGGATGATGAAGCCGGCAACACGTTTGGCGATGGACAAGATTTAGCATCGCTTGTGCTCATGGCGGGTGACGTGCGCAGCGGTAATTACGAAGAAGCGCAGCGTTTGTTGAACAACCTCAAAGCCGCGCCCTTAAAATCATTCTTAGAACCCGTGATCGATAATTGGCTGAACGCAGGCTTAGGCAAACCGCTTTCGGCGTCGACCGAAGGCCTGTCATTGCTGCAAGCTTTGCATCGCGGTTTGGCGGCAGAATGGGCTAAACAATCTGAAACGGCAGATGCTGTGTTTGATGCGCTTGCGCGTGTGCCGCTAACGCCGGAAGGCGCTATGGTCGTGGCTGCGTATAATTTGCGCCGCGGCCGCATTGATCAGGCGCGTACAGCGCTTGCGGAGGCAATACGTCAAAATCCGCAGGATCAAGATGCCAAACAAATGCTCGACTCGCTTGATCAAGGCCAAACACCAGCGCTGAAGGCCGAATGGTCGTATCATATGCAGGGTGTTACGGCGGGCGTGGGTCTTGCGATGCGTGATCTTGCGCATTTGATGGTCGCAGACGAAGCGTGGGACAGCGCTTTGATCTTTGGCCAGTTGGGTCGCATGGTGCGTGCTGATGTTCCGAAACTCGGGCTTTTGATCGGCACTGTCTTTGCGCAAGAAAAGCGTTTGGATGACGCTAAGGGCGTTTTTGAATCCATTCCACAGGGTGATCCGGATTATATCGAAGCGCAAATTCAGTTGGCTGATTTGCTGGACGAGCAAGGCAAGCGCGATCAAGCGATCGAAACGCTTGAAAAATTAATGCAAGCAGGGCCTGAGCCGCGTATTGCTTATGCGCTTGGTGAACTGTATCGCAGTGCTAAGGATTTCGAAAAAGCTGTGCGCGCGTATGATCAAGCGCTTGAGCTGTCCGGCGGTCATGTCGATGACGAATTATGGTCGATTTATTATGTGCGCGCGATGGCCTATGACGAGCTCGGCGAATGGCAAAAATCAGAAGATGATTTGAAAACGGCGCTGACTTATCGTCCCGATAATCCGCATGTCCTCAATTATCTCGGTTATTCCTATGCCGACAGGAATCAAAATTTGAATGAGGCGAAAGCGATGATCATCAAGGCGCTCACGCAAACGCCGCTAGATGCTTACATCACTGATAGTTTGGGGTGGGTGTATTTCCGCGAAGGCGACATGGTGCAGGCATCCGTGCTCTTGGAACGCGCCGTGTCCTTAAAACCCTATGATCCGACGATCAATGATCATTTGGGCGATCTGTATGCGAAAACCGGTCGGTATTTGGAAGCGCGCTATCAATGGCGCCGCGCGCTCGATTATGCTGACAAATTGCGCGATGCGGACTTGATCGAAGCCATCAAGAAAAAGATGGAAGCTGGCGCGCCACAAGACGCGAAAACAGCAGGCTAATTATTTAAAGACCCATTTCATCATGGCAATGCCGGCGAAAAATCCGCCGGCGTGCGCGGCCCATGCGACGTTGCCAATGCCGATTTCGCCGCCTACCAAAGCTGTGATAAAAGACAATCCAACCCACAAGGCAGCGATGCCCCAAATGCCTAATCGTCCGGCAGGCATCGTGCCCGCCTGCATCATGCGCAGAATGACAGCGGCGAAAAGACCGGACAAAGCGCCCGATGCACCAACCATAGGATAGGGCGAATGCGGCGCCAGCGCGAATTGCGCGGCTGCGCCGGCAAGTCCGCATGCAAGAAAAAGGACGGAAGATTTTTTGGGGCCAAGCATGCGCTCAGCGGCAGCGCCAAAAGCCAGGAACATTAATCCGTTCATAGCAACATGCAGCCAACCGCCGTGTAAAAAAATATGCGTGATTGGTGTAAGGGTTGCCCACAAAGCATCTTCGGGCAGGGCCCAATACCGTGCAGGCACGAAAGCGAGATCATACCAAATTTCCTGTTGGGATGAAGGCGTGAAATCTTGCGCCAGTTGCACCACGATGATGACTGCGAGCACCGCCAGCGTCAGCGGTGGAATATTGAACATAGGCGGATGCTTCGGCTGAACCGAATCACCATTGGCGGGTTTTTTGAAGGGAATAACAGACATAAAAACCTTTATAAACCAAAACCCCGGCTTTTTTAAGGCCGGGGTTTTCACATTAAGTTAAAACTGATTTTGGCGGTCCGATGCGGGCGCTAGGACCGCGTCTTTTGGCCTGCATTAAGCGTAATTTCTCATCTGCCGTTTCGGCCGCATGAGCGAAGGGGATACCCAGCATGCGCTTGCCGACTTCGACAACTTTTTTAATGGCTTCAGGAATCGAGCGCTGGAAGCCTGCGACATCACCTTTGGCCAAACAAGCAAAAGCATCAAACGTAGCTTCAATGTTGGTGGCAACTTTGCCCATGACGGCACCGGTCGCTTCGAACAATTCCTGCGCTTTACCATGAACCTGAGATGCGAACTTCTTTTTCATGTCTTGTGCTCTCTTAGTGTTTCGTTTTTTTGGTCGCGTTTAAATCGAGTTCCATGAAGTTAAGTGTCTGGAGCCACACTGCATACTTGGCGAGCTCCTTTTTATCGGGCATCTGACCGGTCAAACCCGGGCGCACTTCGACGCGAATTTTGTTTAGATCCGTTTTCCAGTCATAGACCATGGTATAGGACGACCCAGATTTTTCGTTGGGGTGATGTTTGTATTTGATCTGGCCGGGTGCCAAGGCTTCGCCGAGACCCGTTTTTTCCAAGAATTCATCAACCGTTACGTTCATCGTCTACTCTCTTGTTTTCGCCCTTTTAGGGACGTTTATAAGCTTCTGTTTCTATACAATATGAAAAATATGTAAAGGCTTCGTTAACATGGGCATAAATGAAAATATGCGCAATTCGTGCCAAATCCTGTTAAACTGATATCTATGACAAAATCCTTGGTTTTCAGCGCCTTTTTGGCCCTTTTGATGATGTATAACGGCCTTGCCGCGGCGCAAGACACGCCATCCGAAATGCCGTCTGGCAACAATGCCGCCGCGGCAGTGAAAAAGCTTACGCCGGCGGGTGCCTATAATCTTGGCGTGGGGCCGATTAATTTGCAGCCCAGATATTATGTCGGCAACAAACAGACCACGCAAAAAGCTGCCAACACATCAGCCGGTCGCTTGTCTTATCCGGTGCAAGATCCGAATTCGGCCGCTGCCTATAATCAGCGTCTTGTGAAGGCGCAGGCAGCAACGCAGCGTAAGAAAAATTCGGTCATTCCATCGCCATTCCCAGATAATTTCTAAAGGTATAAGGTCGTCATCTTGAAATGGATGATGATCGTTTGAAATTCGGACGCATCGCGCTCGGGCTTGCTGCTGCGTTGTATGCTTGTTTAAGTTCTCCTTCGCCGGATGCTCCAGGCGTTGTCGAAGCGCTCATTATTTTTCTTTTATTGTTTGCATCCTTCATGGGTGGTTTTCGGATCAAGGATGGTTGGGCGCGCCCGCTTCTTATTTTACTTTTGTACGGATTTAGCGTGCCTGTATTGATCGGCGTGTTTGCAAGCGCGGCGCCAAGCGACATGATGCGCGATATGGTGGCATTTACTGCGCTGGGACTTCCCGTTCTTCTGGCAGGGCTTTTTGCGCAGGATTCTAAGTTTCTTTTGTATATCCTCCTGGGCACCGGCCTAATATTTTCCGTACGCTATTTGATGATGCCGGATCTTGTCATGGTATCTCTTGCGGCGGGTCCCTTTGATGATCGGCTTTTATATCTCGCCAATTCGCCGCTTGTGTTTTTCACAGCAAGTTGGCTGTTGCTTCAGGGCAGTTTTGGCGAACTTAAAATATCAAGGGCAATTTTATATTGTGCCCTTGCACTTGTTCCTTTGGCTGCGATGATTGGCATGATGCAGCGCGCGACTTTAGGGTTACTCGCGCTCGCATGGATTGGAGGCCTCGCATTCACGTTCGTGAATCGCCCGCAGCGTGGCGTTATGATGGCTATTGTAAGCGTTGCTGTCTTGATGATCGCTTGGCCGTTTGTGAATAGTCTCGTGGCAAGCTTGCTTCTTAAAACCGAAATGGTGGGCTGGAATGCGCGAAGTTTGGAATGGCAAAAAATATTCACTGAAATCAATCAAGACATCACAAGCGTTTTATTTGGCCGCGGGTGGGGTGCCTTGATGCAGTCGCCTGCGGTAGGGGATGAATGGGTCCGATTCTCTCATTCCTTGCTCTCTTCTATGCTGTGGAAGGGGGGATGGGCAGGGCTTCTCCTCACCATCGTCGCTGTGGGTACGCTTGCCATTACGGCCTTACGCCGGATGCGGGAACAAGCCGTGACGGTCACGGCCCTGATTTTAGCACTGATCCCGGCTTGCTTTTTATATGGCTCCTATAAATCCTTGTGCTTCGGCCTGCTCTTGACAGGTCTGGTATGTTTGGTGGTAACCACTCGGGCGGAAAATGAAGCCTAAAGACAAACAACCGAGCATCTTGCTTATCAATCGTGCCTATCCGCCTGTCACCGGCGCAACGGGACGGTTATTGCATGATCTTGCGCGCCATTTGGTTCGGTCTGGTTATAAAGTTACGATTTTATCGACCGACCCCAAAGGTAAATCGCAAAAATCGCGTGGTCCAATTACGCTTTCCCGGGTAAAGGGCGATGACCGCCCAAGCCCGCTTGGTTATCTTGGTATTTTATGGCGCCTCTATCGTGCCGGCGTAAAATTGCCTGCGCATGACGTCGTGGTGACA
>DATCRN010000140.1:0-7586 GCA_036568945.1 Alphaproteobacteria bacterium
TGTTGGCCGGATCGGAAGACGATGCGGAGATCAGCAAGTTGACTTGCGTATCCTCGAACGTTTGACGATCAGGCGACACAAGTGTCGTCGTGAGCGGAGCGGCAGCCGCATTCACAGCGCCGTTCAATTGCAATTGCGGAATGTCGAATGCCAACGAGGTAACACCCAGCGGGCCAATCGGGTTCAACGGATTGATGAGGGCCGGGTCAACAGAAGAGTTGAAGCCGTAACCGCCCGCACCACCAGCGCCACCAGCACCCGGCGTACCGGCAGCAGGTTCGATAGCAGCGAGTTCATTCGGATTTACTTGCGCTTGTTTTTGCGCAGCTTCAGCCGCGGCGGCTTTTGCCGTTGCGTCAGCAGATGCATCGCCAGCAGCTGGTTGGATGTCTTTGACTTGGTCGGCAACAGCAACGTTCAAAACGTTGATCAATTGAGAGGCCGGGATCACAGAACCGTCAGCCAAAGTCATTTGCGGCGGCAGAACGCCGTCACCCGTGGTTTCATAATTTTCCAGCGTGAGAACAGAGCCATCTTTAAACGTAACGATAAGATCATCGCCTTTGGCTTCCACACCGGCGACGTCTTTCATATCGAAACCGAGCGTATAGGTTTTGCCTTCTTGCAAAGCAAAGCTGAGTTCCGTTTTACCGAGACCGCCCTGCGGTTTCAGAATCGTGAGATCGGCAACAGTATCTTGCGGGAGGGTGCTCGCAAGGCCTTGTGCCATTTTGTTCAGATTGGCGACGGTACCGTCGCTCATCTTAATATCGTTGAACGGGAAGTTTTCGCGTGCTGCTTGGAAATTGGAAACGGTGAGCGTCGAGCCATCCGTGAAGGAGATCAACAAGCCGCCATCAGACAGCAGTTTCATCGCGCGGATATCTTCCACGGCGAAGTTGAAGGAGGTCGGCGTGTCCTTGGCCAACTCGGTGATCAGGTTGGTACCTGCCATCGGTTTTTGGATCACATATTCAGATTGCGCGGTCTGATTGGTGTCTTGCGCAGAAACGTTGGAAGCGGTTGCGTTTGTCATTTTATTACCCTCTAAAGCTCGGAAACCTCGGTTTTATAATCTCAAATTCCGGAAAATGCAACTTAGCCCTTACCGGAAAACTGGACTATTTAATGCCGTACGGCCTCTCCTGTCAAGAATTATGTTAAAAGAAAATTAACGATTTAAATTAACCTCTGAAACCCCAAACTGGTTCCCTATACTAAGGGAGAGGGTTTAATGAAGGTTTAAAAAGGCTATTTTATGTCTAGACCTCCCATAAGCGTGTATTTGACGTCTAGATACTCCTGTATGCCTTCCTCGGCACCTTCACGACCAAAACCTGATTGTTTGATGCCGCCGAAAGGCGCGACCGCAGTCGAAACCATACCTTCATTGACCCCGACCATGCCGTATTCCAAGGCTTCCAATACCCGGAAAGCCCGCCCCAGGTCATTTGTATAGAAATATGCGGCTAGACCATGTTCAACGCTATTGGCGGCTTGGATGACCTCTTCTTCCGTATCAAAAGCGAAAAGAGGCGCAACAGGACCGAAAATCTCATGATCTTTAAGATCCATCTCAGCCTTTACCCCGGTTAAAATGGTGGGTTGATAGAAAGTACCCCCTAATTCATGCGTTTTGCCCCCCAAAACGACTTGGGCCCCTTTATTTTTGGCATCTTCGACGAGATTCTGAACCTTTTTAAGGGCCTTTTGGTCGATTAAGGGGCCGATCATGACCTCTTTTGCATGACCATCACCCACTTTAAGCTCAGCAACCGCCTCTTTGAACTTATCGGTAAAAGCACCATAAATGCCACGCTGGACGTAAATGCGATTGGCGCAGACGCAGGTTTGACCTGCATTGCGGAATTTAGAGGCAACAGCCCCTGCGACCGCCTTTTCCAAATCGGCATCGTCAAAAACAATGAACGGCGCATTGCCACCCAATTCCATCGACAGGCGCTTTAAGGTGGGCGCGCATTGCGCCATCAAAATTCGCCCAACTTCCGTGGATCCTGTGAAGGAAAGTTTGCGCACGACCGGGCTTTCACACAAAGCTTTACCAACCTCGGATGACTGCGTGGAGGTGACCATATTCAAAACGCCTTTAGGAAGACCTGCTTGTTCTGCTAAAGCCGCAAGCGCAAGTGCGCTCAAAGGGGTTGCCTCCGCTGGCTTTAAAATAACGGTACAGCCGGCAGCAATGGCAGGCGCCACTTTGCGGGTAATCATTGAATTGGGAAAATTCCAGGGTGTAATTGCTGCGCAAACACCGATTGGCTGTTTGGTCACTAAAACACGACTATCAGATCGGATAGGTGGAATTGTGCGTCCGTAAATGCGACGTGCCTCTTCTGCAAACCACTGCACAAAAGATGCGCCATAGATGATTTCGGCTTTCGCTTCGCCAAGCGGCTTTCCTTGTTCGGCGGTGAGGATGTCGGCCAGGGTATCCGCGTGGTGCAAAATAAGTTGAAACCATTGCTGCATAATTTTAGCGCGCGTCTCTGGAAGGGCGGATTTCCAAGGTATAAATGCAGCATTTGCAGAGTTAATTGCTGCGTTTACGTCATCTATGCCTGCATCAGCGACTTTGGCTAAAAGATCGCCGGTAGCGGGATTTTTGACCTCAAATGTTTTACCGGCTTTTGCGCGCACCCATTGGCCATCGATGTACAAATCGGTGCGCATTAAATCGCTCGAAGATGTCTCATTTCTCACTTTGCTGGCCGTTTGCGATGCCATTGATGTCCCCGTATCAAAAACTAACTCTTTACATGGGCCGCCCGGCCGCTTATTGCAAGGCCGGTTCATTACGTTTTTGAAAGAATGCCATGCGTCTTACACCTTTGGTTCAAAAGCTTTCGGGCCTTGCCGCTGTGTTGATTATCCCTGTGCTGATTTGCGTAGCTGCATGGCTTACGCACGTCATTGACTGTCTTAAAGATGGCGAATGGGGATTTTTGATCGCGGGCGCTTTGATGTTTCCGATCGCGATCATCCACGGCATCGGTATTTGGTTCGGATTCTGGTAAAGAAAACCCCGTATTTCCGCCTATTTCGCGCAATTTTATTTCTTTCTTTTTGGGGCCTAGTTTCCGGACAATCTGTGGATAAGTTGGCGAACGATTCCAAATCTGCGAATACCATCAAAGACTTTTAAGTGCGCATGATTATTTCAAGATCGCTTGATACCTTGAAAAAAACTTTCAAAAAAGGACTCGACTCCCTGCCGGCATTTTGATCATCTTTAGGTATCAACGATGACATGATCTCAGAAATGAGAACAGACGTTGGGGGCCAGGTGGAACTGGCTCCGGGTTCCGGTGGGTAGATCCACTTAGCGGCTGCGGCCGTTGGTTAAGACACTGGAAGCTCAAGGGACAGGCCATTTTGTTAGGACCGTCCGGTTTTGCCATCCCGTGGTCGCGCACGCAAAAACGCTGAGGCGAAGACCGGAGTGCAGTGCTTAGCGATTACCCTGTTCCGCAATATCGGGCGTAACGTTTATAGACCCGGTGCGTGACTGATCCTCACGATAATGAGTGGGAGCGACGAAAGAAGCTCTGTCAGATGGTTCTCACGAACTGTCGGATTGACCGGACCAAGAGATGACTAGCGTCGTCCGAGGGTAAGAAAAGCGGTCAAGGCGATCACGGAAAGCAGGGTCCGGCACCCGCGGATATCTTCGGATTGACGCCGTGTACGGGTAGCCTTACTTACCACAAGAGAGCCCCGGTTCTCGTTGCCATTGATCCTATGTCAGCTTGCTGGTGTAGGGGAGGTAATGAGCCGGGGTTCTTTCTTTGTCTATACTTTTAGACATTTTTATGTGTCAAAAACACATTTTAAATTATCTAATTAAACTAAATAATCTTCTAAACTCCTATTCACTGAAATTAAAAATAAAAAGACACATTTTCATGTGTCTTTTAAATACTCTTCTTGGAGGGGTTATACGTTGATGTCCAAAAGATGGCCGGATAGGCGCTCTTCTTCTTGGTGCAATTTGCTGCGCAATGTTTCCAAGCGCGCATTCAGGCGGCTAACGTCCTGACCTAAATTTTGGCGGCTTTCGTCGCTTGGAGCGCCAGCGCTAATCACACGGGCTAAAATCTCACCGCGCAATGTATCTACACGGTCATGAAGGCCTGCAATATAGTCACGATTACGACGGGTTTCGGTCTCACTCTCCAAGGCCTCGGCTTCGCTCTGGCCCTGATTATCATTGACCTGCGCCTGACGTGCTTGGCGATACAGTTCGGCAAAGCTGCGCTCCCGCTTCGTTAGGGAAGCGGCATATTCCGTTGTTGTTGGAACGCCTTGGATTGCCATCTCTAAATCTCGTATAGCCACCATATAGGCGGCTTAAACAATTTTTCTAATTGGAGTTAACCCATTATTAACCTTATGGGGACTGTTTCTGTCAAGATTTTGATAAATCAGTATTATTTCTATTCCCCTTGCACCAAACCGCGCTCGGCCTATCCTTTTGATTCCATTTACCAAAGGAGTTTTGAAATGGTCCTTCTTCGCTTAACCCTGCTTGCATTATCCTTTTTAATTTTGGCGCCTGCCTATGCTGAAGATAGCCATGAGCATCATGCCGCCACAACCGAGGCCGCGCCCCATCAAGATTGGGTCATAGAAAATCAGGTCGCGATGGACCGCATGCATAAAGACATGATGGTAAAACCATCCGGCGATGCCGATATCGATTTTGTGCAAGGTATGATTCCGCACCATCAAGGCGCGATCGATATGGCGAAGACAGTCCTAAAATACGGCGACGATCCAGAGATTAAAAAATTAGCGGAAGATGTCGTAGCCGCCCAAGAAAAAGAAATCGCGCAAATGCGCGCTTGGCTCGAAAAAAATAAGCCGTAATGCTTAATGTACTTTCATACCGGAATGCCCATCACGCATGACGGCATGAATTTCATCCAAATGCTCCGGGCGTAAAGGCTTTGGAATAAACGCGTTCGCATGGCGACGATAGGATGCTTCGACGGAATTCGCGTTAAGCTCGCCCGTTACCATGATGATTTTGATATTTTCCGTGCGCGGATGCGTGCGTAAAGTTTCCAATAGCTGCAGCCCATCGCCTTTAATCAGATTGATATCAAGCAAGACAATGCAGCGTTCGCTTTGTGCACCTTCATCAAAGCAAGCCATGCTTTCCATGCGCGCAAATAAGGACTGGCCATCCGGCACGCAAATGACTTCGCCGGCATAAGGGGATTTTTCTAGAATACGGCGTGCAAGTTGCTGATCATCCGTCGAATCCTCGACGACAAAGAAAAGCCAAGGTTGAACCGGCAAATCATTGGCAGGCGTATCGCCGCTATCATCCAGACCTTGCTTTCGCATGACTAAAGTTCTTACAGGTGCGCTCATACCTTTATCCTTTATGTCCCAACGTCATACAAAATCACTCAGTTCCTAAGTTTGCTATAATTTTTTTTATTGAAACCACATATCGTCCTGAGGCCATTTCCACGCCGATCGGTAATAGTCGGTTAAAACCGAATGCCGTAACGGCTTGCGAAACACGCCATTAGCGCCGAGTTTTTTGGCCTGGCCTAATTTATCGCCATCCATCGTGCCGGTGACGACGATGATGGGAATGTCTTTAAGGAATTGATCGGATTTAAGGTCTTCAATGACCATAAGGCCATCCTTTTTCGGCATCTCCAGATCAACGAGGATCAAGATGGGCGTAAGCGCCATGACCGTGCGGTCCATAAAGCCGGCGTCGCGCATATAGGCCGCAAGCTTATCACCGTCGGAAAAACACACGACTTCCTTTACCACATCCGATGCCATTAATTCTCGCCTGGCAAAGATCTGATCGTCACGATCATCCTCCAGCAATAAGACTTGGCACGGCTGAACCGTTCCCATTTCCTGTATTTGCGCAAGCGAAGCATTTGGCATTGTGAAACCTCCTTAAAAGTCCGGTGTTTTAAGTCGCACCAACCCTTTACAACTGCCCCTGCGAGATTTCTTATCGGCCCCGTTTTGGCAACGTTTTGGCCTCGTTTGGATTTTCTAGCATGCCTGAAAGGCCTACTGAAATTCTATGAATTTAAACATCAAAATACGGCGGTATGCACTTCCCGTTCCTCTTACGGAACAAAAAGTACCCCACGCCCATATGACATATTTTTCGTTATAGATAAGATTCTAACACACTTTGCGGTCGTTTTAAATTGGCAATTCAAAAGAAAATATTTTAAGAAAAGTCGATGGATACAAATATAGTTAACGAAGATTGTTGCACAGAAGACCAACGTCGTATGGCCCTGCCGGTTCCATCCGGTCAGGAAAAAATTTTGCTCCATTCTTGCTGTGCGCCCTGTTCCGGCGAGGTGATCGAGGCGATGGTCGCCTCCGGTCTTGATATTACGATCTATTTTTACAATCCAAACATCCATCCACGTAAAGAATACGACCTCCGTAAAGAAGAAAATATCCGTTTTGCCGAGAAATTAGGCATCCCGTTTATTGATGCCGATTACGATACATCCAATTGGTTCGAACGCGTCAAAGGCCTTGAATGGGAGCCTGAACGCGGAAAACGTTGCACCGAATGCTTCGACATGCGCTTTGAGCGTACGGCCCTTTATGGTCATGAAAACGGTTTTAAACTGTTTACATCCTGCCTTGGTATTTCACGTTGGAAAAACATGGATCAGATCAACGATTGCGGCCACCGCGCAGCCGCTCGTTATGAGGGCATGGAATATTGGGATTATAATTGGCGTAAAGGCGGCGGATCCAATCGTATGATCGAAATTTCCAAACGCGAACATTTTTATCAGCAAGAATATT
The DNA here is from genome assembly GCA_036568945.1 of Alphaproteobacteria bacterium. GTDB lineage: Bacteria > Pseudomonadota > Alphaproteobacteria > Micavibrionales > UBA1664 > UBA6145. The sequence continues at coordinate 6,835 of DATCRN010000140.1, forward strand.
GCGGCTGTGTTTATTCATGGCGTGATACGAATAAATGGCGCATGGAAAATGGGCGCGAAAAAATCGAAATCGGAACAAAGTTTTACTGATTTTAAAAAAATTTTTTAAAAATATTTGCTTGAAGTCTTAGGCACTCGCTCCAGTTGGGTAATCCAACCCCCCCACTAAAAGGAGCAAAAAATGGCAAATCCACAAAGCCCTCAGTCCAATCAATCCAAAATGAACCAACAGCCGATCGAAGCGAATGCCGGTAAATCATCCGCATCAAAATCTGATCAAAGTAAATCATCGTCGGCATCGTCGTCGGCTAAAGACTGCGGCTGCTGATCATAAGATCAAGAGCCAATGCAGAAAGTCAGATGAGGGGTTTTGGTAGCTGATAGCTCCCCATCTGGCTTTTTATTTTCAAACTTTAAAAAGGAGAATGAAAATGGGTAATTTTGCAGACTGGTCTTCGTCACATCAAAACAGCGATATCGCCGGTAATGCGGCCGATCGATCGTCTGAGCAACCAAACAAATCAGAGAAGAAGCACAGCCGTCGGTCATAAAAGGCGGCTGTTTTTTATAGGAGAATGAATGATGAACCAAAACAAAGGCGGTTTTGGTGGAAGATCGCACGAGCAAATGGATCGCAATTTCCACAATGATCGCGACAAAGCGGAAGCAAAAGGCGAAAGTACGCCCGATTCCAAAAAACGCGTGAGCCGCGATAACAGCTAAATGAACACTGGTTTTAAAAAGCTTTTGAGC
>DATCRN010000141.1:0-4316 GCA_036568945.1 Alphaproteobacteria bacterium
ACCTATAAATACCAATTAAATCAATAATTTATGCCAGCATATTTGCATAATTATGGAAATAAGTGTATGGTCTATCGCATTCAGACCTAACTTTGGGGATTTAAAGATGAACGCCGTTTTGCCGATTACCGCCTCTGACAACCTGCTGAAGACAGCCTTGGCGAAAGCCGCTGAAGCCACGCCTGCCGAAACATTGCGTGCCGCAATCGCCAAAATGACGACGCCTCTCACAATCGCTGCAGATTTTGATCGCGCGATGAATCCGAACAATCATCCGGCTTACAAAATGGCCTTTGAAGATTATGATGCTGACAAAGGTATTTCAGCGAATGTGAAATATGTTGTCGCCCGTAAAGTCGGCGATCAAATGGCTGCTGTTATGCTCGAACAAAACGTGCAAGGCGACTTCAAATCCTACATCTTAAAAATGGATGCAGCTGTGTTTGATGCTCACTTTAAACAATTCGCCGATGTCGGCAGCAAAGGATCGCTCGCTGGTTGGTATACATATCTTCCGACGTTGGTTGCAGACTCGCTTGAAATGTCACATAGCCCGGAAAAATTCTGCCGCGCCTTAGAAGACACGCTTTTCGTCACGCGTCTTAGCACGGATGAAGCCGTTAGCAAATTTGCTCAAATCGCTATGTGTTCTGTGGATAGCCGCACACGTAAAAATGTCATGGATAAAATTTTGGACGGTCACATTGTTTATGTCGATAATTACCCAGTATTCCTGTCGCCTGAATATGCTGAAAAGCGTCTGGCTGAGCTCAAGGCAGTACCGGCCTTAAAAGGGACGGAAGACGATGTTAAAGCGTATGAAGCGAGCTTGGCGCAAGCAGCCAAAAACAACACGACACTCAGAATAATGACAACCAATCCTTATAGTGCGCCAAAGGCAATTGCGGCTTAAAGATTAAGCTCTAGGCTAGCGGGGCAGCAAGTTGTAAGCTGCTCTGCAAATGTCCGGACCTGATAAAAAATCTAGAAACCTTGCCTATTCTGCGGCGCTCGCCGCGATGATCTTTTCAGCTTTGCTTGTGGCGGCAAAGGCCTGGGCGTGGCTGACCGGAAATTCCGCCGCCATGCTTTCATCCTTAGTCGATTCATCGGTCGATACGCTTGTCTCCTTCACAAATTTTCTGGCGCTTCGTTTTGCATTTATGCCTGCGGATGATGACCACCGTTATGGCCATGGCAAAGCTGAGGGTATTGCCGCGCTTGCGCAGGCGGCCTTCATTGCTGGGTCATGTGTGTTTGTCGTGCTCGAAGCGATTAATCGTTTTGGTACATCTGAATCCGTTCAAGCCATCGACTTAAATGTGCAGGTTTTGATTTGCGGGATGGTTGGCGCGATTATCCTTAACGTCTATCAGCGTTGGGTTGCCTTACGCACCAAGTCGTTGGCTGTGGAAGCGGACAGCGCACATTACGCATCTGATGTTGCCTTAAATATCGGTATCATTACCAGCCTATTAGTTGGACAGCAGCAGGACTTGGTATGGCTCGATCCGGCGGTCGCTTTGCTTGTTGCTGCCTGGTTACTTTGGAATGCGCGCGGCATTGCGCTCAAAGCTCTGGATATGCTGCTGGACCGGGAGGTCGAGGATCATGTGCGTCTTGCCATCAAAAAGGAAATTTTAGGGACGGCTGGCGTGGAATCGATGCACGATCTGCGCACGCGCCGTTCCGGCCAATCTTTGTTGGTGTCCTTTGATATTGAAGTTGCTCCAGACTTATCGCTTTTGGATGCGCATGACATTTCCAAGCAAGTGGAAGACCGCGTTCTCACATGTGTGGATAATGAATTTCCTCATACGGAAGTTATGATCCACATCGATCCGCGCGGCGATGTATCTGATTCTCGCCATAAAAAACTCAAGGATTTTCATGCCCGCTAAACGAATCCTTCTTGGTGATTTAGGCGGCACGCGGCTGCGGTTGTCGGAACGTGGTGTTATTGATGTTAAAACTTTTGAGCCCGCAAAATATCCGTCCTTACAAGCAGCGCTTACAGCGTATGCACCGGATTTAAAAGGCGCCACGCTGCTATTGTCATTTGCTAAGAAGGTCAATGCCGATAGTGTTTACCATCTCGATCAAGCGCATAAAAAAGGCGCATGGTCATTCCGGATCGACGATATGAAACGCGATATGGGTCTTAAAGACATGCAAGTGCTACATGACATGCAGGCAATGGGCCGTGCCGTGTTTCACCCTGATGCGTTTACATCCATTGGTGGCGGCGCGGGCAATGATGGTTTTAAAACCATCATTAATGTCGGTACAGGGCTTGGCCATGCGTTTATCGATCCCGTGCGCGGAGCCGTACACGACACATTTGGCGGCCATTTTCCACCGACCGCCGTGACGCACGAGCAGCGTGAGGCTTTACGTTTGATTGAGAAATCATTTGGCGATAAGCGCAGTTTTATTTGGGAGGAAATAGTCTCGGGCCGTGGATTGGAAGTATTGGATGAACAAACGATGGATGGCACACGTTTATTCTGCGAATTTTTAGGCCTATATGCCAATACGCTGGCGGTTAGCATGGATGCCTTTGGTGGCGTTTATCTATGTGGCGGCGTGATTGAACACTTATTTACTCAAAATCAATTTGATATCAAAGCGTTTACGACATATTTCCTCTTGAACAATGTGCCGATTGTGGACGATGCTTTACGTACGTGCCCATTGTATCGCGCGTATTTGCCGCATACTGCCCTTTACGGTTTGGATATTTATGCCCAAAGCCTATCTCACAATTGACGATTCTCCATCCAAGCAGACGGACCGCCTTGTCGATGGATTGGTCGAACGCGGTGTGCCCGCAATTTTATTTTGCCGCGGCGATTTTCTTGAGGCCGATCAGGATATAATGGTGCGTGCAGTCAAAAAGGGTATGGTGCTTGGCAACCATGCCTATATGCATAAGCGCGCAGGTGATCTTGCGTTCGAAGCCGAAACATATTCCATCACGCGCACGGATATTTTGATTGATCGTGTTTATCGTCGCGCTAACGTCAAACGTCCGGGTCAATATTTTCGCTTCCCTTATATTGATCGCGGCGATGGTGATCTGCTCGAGCGGCGCTTTTTTGATATCATAGCAACTATAGAAGACGGTAAAAAAGTGAAGTTACCGGAAACGAAGCCGGTCGCGCGCCTGCAAAAATGGTTGAAAGAAAATGGGTTTACGCAACCGTTTCAAGGCGTGACGCATCCTTTATATCAATTGCCTCTTATTCGTGATGCGCAGGATTGTTTGTTCACGTATTCAACCGGCGATTGGATGCTCAATGCGCGGTATAAAGGCACACAGCCGTTGCAATCCTTGCCCGATGTTACGGCCGCCATGGATGCAGATCCTTATCTGATGTCGGAATCTGGTGCACAAATCGTGCTTATTCATGATCATGATGAAATCACGGATGTCGCGCTTGGCATCGTCGATCATATGCTAAAAAATAAATTTGAATTTTTGGGAGTTTAAAACTATGGCGCGGACCCTTGTCTATGTGATTGCGGATTTTGGGCCTTTAGGCGATCTTGCCTATGCGGAGGTCGTTCAGCGCCTTTATACTGATTTAGGCGCTGATGATTTTGAAATTCAGATCTTCCCGGTACCGGCCTTTGATACGGTTGCGACCGGATTTTTCTTGGCGCAAACGGCAATTAATTCCAAACTCGGCAAAAAACACAAATTCTATGTCAACACGGCACCGCGCAAAGATAATCTCGAAGCACGCGCGCATAATTCCGGCGAAAGCCTTGCTTACGCAAAATTATTTAATGATGTGGAAATTGTCGCGGTCAACAGCGGATATTCTTTGTCGTTTATTAAGGATGCCGCCGTTGATATTCGCGGCGTCAATGTCACAAGCGCGGGATCACAATTCAGATCGCGCGATGTTTTTCCAGCACCCTTTATTGCGATTGCCAAAGGCGATTACAGCGGTCTTACTGATGATTGGCGCGATGACGTGCCGGACATGCCGCAGGCGAGTGTCTATTACACCGATGGATACGGTAATTTGAAGTGCGGTATTGATCCCTCAACACTGAAACCTGGCGCTGCGATGATCACGATTGAAGGCAAAACACAATCCGTACGCATTACAGACGGTATTTTCGGGGTGAAGGATGGCGAGTTTTCATTCGCAGCCGGATCGTCGGGCTGGACCCTGCCCAATGGCAAAAAACTGAAATTTGCCGAGATCGTCAAACGCGGCGGGTCGGCGGCCGAAGCCTTTGGAAAACCGCGCGGCGGCACAAAGGTTGAATGGCAAGCGGCAAACTGATAGAAGGTCCTTATC
>DATCRN010000142.1:0-3170 GCA_036568945.1 Alphaproteobacteria bacterium
CGTATCCGATGCTTGATCTTCAACAACCAAGCTTGCACCCGTGCCTGTGTTGGTGAGCGTTAAAACATTGCTGCCCGTCACGGTGATGCGCGTTGATGCATCTAAGGTCATCGCATCGGAAAGCTCCGTGAAATCGAGAACGTCGTCATCGATCATCCAGCTGGCACCCGATGATCCGACGGTGATGTCGCCTTTATCGCCATCGGTGACGCCTGCACCGCCACAGCCGCCTGAGCCGCCGCTCATGCCAACCCAGTTCGTGCCGTCGCAGAATTGCAGGACGTTGAAATCGTCGTTATAAATCATTTCGCCCTCAGCACCGGCAGGGCTGGAGCATGCTGCATAAGCAGCATTGGAAATCCCAAGCGTCAAAATGAACGCAAGCGCCGCAAACGCGGTGCGCGCAACATTAGGCATGGTTCCCCTTACAATACTCATTACTGCTCTTTAGCCTCTAGTGCTTCGAGACGTTTTATAATGTCTGTATTTTGTGTTTTGAGTTCAGCGTTTTCAGCTTTCAACTCTGCAATTTCCATCTTTAAGTTGCCAACGATATCAAACAGCTCAGTGACCTTGCCCACAAGATCATCAAGGGCATGTTTGATTTCCTTAATGGCTTCGATAATAGGTGCTACCAACACAGCATAGTCAACGGCCTTGGCTTTACCTAATGCCTTATCATCCACTTCGATCACAGCCTCAGGAAAAACTTTTTCCACGGCTTGCGCGATGACGCCCAGATGCGGCCCCTTGGTTTTTTCTGGATCTTTCCATTCGAAGGTCACGCCATCGATGGCCAGTAATTTGGACAAGGCATTCTCAATCGGCTTGATATCGGTTTTCAGACGCACATCCGATGTACAGTTTGTGGCCCCCGTGCCCGAACCGATGACGCAAGTCGTACCGGCACCCACGACTGTCATATTGCCTGAGTTCGCGACGCTCACACGGTCAGTGGTGTTATAACGGAAGGTGAGCGTCGAATTGTTAAACGACATGCCCCAATAGTTCACTGTATTATCGTCAACCAGACGAATGTTGTCGTCCGACGTACCTACTTGCTTGACGTCCAGCCGCGATCCGGGTGTGTTTGTGCCGATACCGACATTGCCACTGGAAGCGACTGTCATAAAGTTAGAGACGCCGTAATCCACATTCAGATTGTTTGCGGTCGTGCCATTGCCCTGTAAGCGGAACGACCATTCTCCACCGTTAGTGGAGTTCCGCATAATGACGGCTTTCGCCGCATCTGCGGTATCGGTTTTAACGGTACCTACGACATGCAGTTTTTCCCCGGGACTAGTCGTACCAATTCCGACATTACCGGTATTTTTTAGCACTAATTGAGGGTTGGCGCTTGCATGGCGCAGACCGATATAATCGCCGCCAGTCGTATCGTAGAAAAGATAGCCCACCACACCACTTCCGTTGCTCAGCTCTATGCCCGGATCGGTAGCGTTCGTGACACGAATTCTCGGACCCGCCACCTCAAGCGCCGTCGCAGGTGCGTTCGTACCAATACCGAGTTTGTTCGTGCTCGTGGTCAGGAATACGTTGCTGCCGGACGTAGACCAGATACCGCCCGATCCGTTGCTTGGTGCGGATGCGCCGGTGACCACTTTCATGATCATCGAATTGGTGGTGATTTTACCGACGACATCCAAAGCTTGGGTCGGAGCTGTGAGGCCTATGCCTAAACGGTAATTTGTATTATCCCAGAAAAATTGCTGGCCTGCAGACGTGCCTGAAGATGCAAGGTTGCCCGATCCGTTACTGAATTGAATATATCCCGCAGCACCACTGGCCACCGCTGATCCCGCGCCGACCTCCGACCAGGTAGTGTTATTGCGGATCATGAGTTTATGGGTTGTCGTGTTATACGCCAGCAAACCTTCAGCGGGAGAAGAAATTGCTGTTGTCGGGTCGCCCATCCGCGGCGGCAAGAAGCCACGTGAGGATGAAGACAGATCAAGCAAGGCCGATGCAGACGGCGATGTATGGTTACCGCCAATCGCGACCGTACCGGCAGCATTAATATACATGCGTGATGCACCGGATCCGCCGCCCCAGATATAGAAGTTGTCGCCCTTGTCGCCGGCGTAATCAGTACCAATTCCCCAACCACCTGCCGATGTGCCGTTTACAAAGAATAGTTCGGACTTATCGCTCGTTGTTGAATCGTTTTCTAGGATTACGTTTACGCTGTTTGCAGCATCGCCATGGAAATAGGCCGCACTATTATTAGATGTTGCGCCGGTAGGTTGCGTTATATCGAGGCCATAGCCATTCGTAACGTTGGTCAATACTCTGGCGGGCACATCAATTGCTGTTGATGTGATAATCGTAGCGTTCGTACCACCTAGCGGTGCGCCATCGACGGATAATGCCGCCGCTTTCGTAATTGTATCCGCCGCGTCAAAACTGTGCGTGGACGGCGTAATGCGAAAATCGCGTTGCACCGCATATGCACCAGCAGCAGCGATGTGCTGACGTGTTTGGCCGCTATTAAAGTAAACACTTGGCGATTCCGTATCAGCCGTTAGATTGCTATCGGCCGCCCCGGTAAAGCGGAAACGCACCGTAGCTGCGGCAGCATTCGCCGTCGGCGTGAATGCGGAGGATGCTGTTGAAAGCCCTAGCGTCTGACTATTGCCCGGACGTAGGCTGATAACACTGCCACCACCTTTGCTGGTAATAATCAGATTTTCATCCGTGTTACTGGAAATTACACCGAGCGTGACGCCACTGCCTGCCGCAGCACCAGTCACTTTAATACCAGTTGCAGACGAAGCCGTACTACCATCGACTTGCAACACTGGATTGGTCGTGCCATTGGGGCCGACGGTCAAAGCATTGGCGGAAGCGGACGTAATATTGGTTTCCCCCGCATCACCAATCGTGACTCCGGAATTCTGGATGAGTTTGCCCGTCGTACCGTCATAACGAGCAATCGCATTGTCGGTGGCGGATGCTGGGCCAACCACATCGCCAACGCCCGAACCGGTGGCGACTGAAATCGTCGTGCCTGTAATGGTCAGGCCGGAACCAATCGTCAGTTCCTCAACATCGCCCGAACCTGCCGTGACACGACCGAGCAAACGGTTGGTCGCGATGTTTTGCATTTTAGCAAACGTGACTTGATCGTCGCCGACTTTGGCGGTGGTGACAGC